>VBAQ01000131.1 GCA_005883765.1 Bacteroidota bacterium | reverse complement strand
ACTGGAGCGACCTTGTTGAAGAATTCAGAGCAGTACGAAAAGCAACGGAATGGTTGTACAGCTCATTTGATGAAGAACAATTAAACGCAAGCGGTGTTGCAAACAATGGTTCTAATTATGTTCTTGCATTTGGTTATATATCTGTCGGGCATTCTCTACATCACATAAAGATGATCAAAGAAAAATATTTGGCATGAAAAAGCCCCGAACTTGCGGGGCGTTCATTTGAGAGAACTATTTTAAAATGCTTTCGCTGGTTGTTTGGAAGTTTGAGCCAGGTTTTTCTGACTGATCATATCATTCATCACCTTGACTGCCTGGTCAAGATAAATGTCTTTTGTAAGGCCCTTCAACCAATTGTTGAATCTGTCCTGTTTGGCGGGGTCATTGGAAAACATGTCGACATCCCTGGGCACAAAAGAAACATCAATTGAATCTTTTAGCTTCTCGAGCGATTCATCTTGCTTTACGGTAGCCTGGATAGCTTTTTGTTCCTGGTGGTATTTATCTAATTGCAGCGGATGTTCTTTATCATTTTGTTTATCCAACCACTCAGAATTAGCCTTGATCGTTTTGAATACGTCGCTGTTGTTAAGCCTGTCCTGTTCCAGCCTTTTTATGGTTGCAACATCGTAGCCAGGATTCCAGGGCGTATAGTTAGCCTTTGATATTTCATCCCATGGAAGCGCGTCAGGATCATCTTTCTCTCTCAATTTGAGTTGCTCGTATTTATCAGACAAAACAATATCCGAAGCGACTCCTCTCAGTTGGGTAGAACCACCATTGATGCGATAGAATTTCTGCAAGGTCAATTTAACGGTTCCCAACTCAGAATTTCCTCCGAGTAAATTGGAGGCGAAGTCAAGACCGATATTACGCTGCACTGTTCCTTTTCCGTAGGTAGACGTGCTTCCAATAATAACACCGCGGCTATAATCCTGGATCGCGGCGGCAAAAATTTCGGAGGCGGAAGCACTAAATTCATTGACCATCACAGCCAACGGGCCATCATACAAAACGGAAGGGTCTTTATCTTTTAATACCTGGGGCTGTTTTCCATCGCGATCTTTAACCTGTACAATAGGACCATCAGGAATAAATAATCCGGCCATTTGAACAACATCATACAAAGAACCACCTCCGTTGTTACGAAGGTCCATGATTATTCCATCGACGTTCTCTTCTTTCAGCTTTTTTATCTCTTTCGCTACATCAACAGAGCAGCGGGCACCATTTGAATGTTCGAAGTCAGCATAAAACTCAGGTAAATAAATGTAGCCGATCTTTTCAGGGCCTTTTTTTACAATCGCGCTGCGAGCAAATGTTTCTTCCTGTACTATCCTCGCGCGGATCAATGAAACAGTTTTTATCGATCCATCTGCTTTTTTAATGGTGAGCTTAACTTCTGTTCCTTCAGAACCACGGATCAACTTCACTGCATCTTCAACAACATAGCCCGTGAGATCAACAGGCTCACTATTGCCCTGCGCCACCTTCATAATAATGTCGCCAACCTGTATTTCACCAGACTTCCATGCCGGCGTTCCCGTTACAAGACTTGCAATTTTTATGTTACCATCGTCATAGGTCAATTGTGCACCGATTCCAAAAAACGATCCGCTCATCTGCTCGTCAAAGTATCTTTTCTCAACCGGCGGAAAAAATTCGGAGTGAGGATCCATGGATGTAGTGATATCGTTTACAAACATGCTGAACTTATCATCATCGGAAAATTTGTGACGATAATGATCAAACGTCCTGTCCATGGCTCTGCGGACCTTATCCCTGGCTTCTTTTTCCAGCTCTTCGTCAGTTTTCGCAACGAAGCCCTGTTTGCCTTTATTTTTTTCTCTCAGATCCAATGATTCAGAATAACGATCGAGAGCAAGATATTTCAGGCGCTTTCTCCATGCTTCATTCAACTCAGCGTCGTTGCCAGGAACTTTTAATTTATCGTCGTTAAGATTGATATTTTCATCAATCGAATAATTAAAGGGTTGATCGAGGATCTGGTTGTAAATTTTTGTCGCATCCTCAATTCTCTTGTTGAAAATCTGCCCTGCTGCGAGGAAGAATTCCACAGGGGCATCTCCTTTGATCTCATCGTCGATCTTTGTTTCATATTTTTTCAGGGCATCATGATCAGCCTGCATGAAAATATCCTTATCCGGATCCAGATCGTTCAGGAACTTTTTGAAGATCTTTTTTGAGAAGTCGTCATTGATGTCTTTAGGACTATAATGAGCTTCAGTAAGCATTTGTCCAACATTTCTCAGAATTTTTTCATACTTCGAAGGTGGATTTGAGCCTTTACCCAACGATTGGAAGGCAACAAAAGTACCGGCCACTACGAGCATCAATAGGATCGGGAGTCGTTTCATATTTGTCATGTATTTTAATGCTTTAAGCATAGTCCCAAAAATAACGCAAAATCAGAGGATTTCGTACTCTTTCAGGCTTTTAACCAATCTTTTTGATGAAAGGTGATTGGTGGCTCATTCATACCTGCATGAGCAACTGCTGTCGAAGTCAAAGAAAAAAATTATACCAGCTAATGAGAAACAAGGAACGCCGATCTGAGAGGAGAAAGTTTTTTATATCTTTGTCGCCCTGATACGGTGGCTGTAGCTCAGTTGGTTAGAGCATCAGATTGTGGTTCTGAGGGTCGTGGGTTCGAGACCCATCAGCCACCCCAAAAACCCCGGCAAATGCAGGGGTTTGTTCTTATGTTCTATTGCTATATAATTAGGAGCCTTAAGGATGGCAAATATTATTACGGTTACACCGAGAATTGGAGTTAAGACTTAACTCCACAATAGAGGAAAAATAGAATCAACAAAATCAGGAGGCCATTTGTACTTCATTACTACGAAGTCTTTGAAACAAAATCTGAAGCAGTAAAATGAGAATTGTTTTTTAAAAGCATCGATGGTTATATTTATTTGAAGGAGAATAACATTATTTGATATATCGGGTTTTGGGGGCGTGGGTTATCCTGAAGGGACTCCTTCGGAGGAGACCCATCAGCCACCCGGTAAATCCCGATTCATTTTATCGGGATTTTATTTTTTAACTGAATTGAATCATATGGCCTGGTGGTTATTTCTTGTTCCTGTCTCCTGTGCATTCTGTAGCTGGCTGGTTATTAAATTGATGCTAACAATACTGTTTCATCCCCATAATCCCAGGACGATCTTTGGCTTCAGAGTACAAGGTATCTTACCCGCAAAACAATCCACTATCGCTGCCGAGGTAGGCAAACTTGTAGCCGAGCATTTTTTTTCAATGAAGCTCATCGAGGAAAAAATTACTGACCCCGCCAATTTGCAAGCCATTATGCCGGCCATAGAGGAACACATCGACGATTTCCTCAGAAATAAATTGAAAAAGGAAATGCCATTCATTGGCATGTTCGTCGGTGACAAAACCATTAATTCGCTGAAGAGAGTTTTTATCACAGAACTGGAAACGCTGTTTCCAAAAATAATGAGCAACTACGCAACCAATCTTGTCAATGAGCTCAAGCTCGAACAGTTGGTAGCGCAAAAAATAGCTGCCGTTTCTATTCCTGAGATTGACACTGCCTTTCGCAAAAGATTCTCAAACGAATTATTGTTAGCTCAGCTAGCGAGTTTACTAATCGGTACATTTATTGGACTGGTCGTGATGTTGATCATATTTTTAATCAAATAGGCTCCAAGACGCAAGGTTTCTCTGCCATAGTCGTCAAACCACCATCTATCAATTTATCACAGTTGGGTCAATGAAGATTTTGGACATTTGACCCTCCTGAGAAGGGTAGTCCCGGATCGCCATCGGGATCCGGATCGAAACAAAAAAAATCATAATGAGAAAATTTTTATTCATTGCGACAGCTTTATTGGTCTCTGTTATCTTATTTGCCCAGCCTCCTGGTGGAGGTAATCGGGGCGGAATGGCTCAACAACTCAATGGCGCATTTTACGGCAAAGTGCTAGATTCCATAACAGGCAAACCGATCGAAGCAGCTTCAATACAATTAATCCAGAACAAGTTTGATACCGTTACAAAAAAAAGAAAAGAAGTGATCATTGGCGGAATGCTCACAAGGGCAAATGGCCAATTCAGCATTGAAGGGGTTCCGCTCATGGGCCAATATAAACTTAAGATCACGGCTATCGGTTTTAAGAATTATGAGAAAAATGTTTCGCTGATCGATATGAACGCTTTTCGGAATAATAACAACAACGGCAACCAGGACATGAGTAGCCTGTTGGGAAATCTTGACAAAGATCTTGGCAACATCAAACTGGAAATCGATCAAAAGGTCCTCAGCAATGTGACCGTAACCGGAACAAAACCTTTGGTCCAGCTTGGCATTGACCGTAAGATATACAATGTAGAAAAAGACCTGAGTGCGACAGGAGGAACGGCAGTTGATGTAATGAAAAATGTTCCGTCTGTTTCAGTGGATATTGATGGTAATGTCACTTTGCGTAATAGCACTCCACAAATTTATGTCGATGGAAGACCGACGACTCTTACACTTGATCAAATTCCTGCTGACCAGATTGCCAGTGTGGAAGTGATCACCAATCCTTCCGCAAAATTTGATGCATCAGGTGGCACAGCAGGAATTTTAAATATCGTGCTGAAGAAAAACCGGAAGGCGGGATACAATGGTAACCTCAGGGCTGGCGTAGACAAGCGCGGAAAATTTAATGGCGGCGGCGACATAAATGTGCGACAAGGGAAGATAAACTTTTTTGCAAACGCCAATTATGGCCAGAGGAAATCCATTTCAAGGGGAACTACCGATCGGTATACATTTCTAAAAAATCCTTATACCAATCTTCACCAGGAAGATAAAACGATTAACTACGGATATTTTGCCTTTGGCAGAGTGGGCCTTGATTATTTTTTAGATAATCGAAATACGATCACGATCTCCGGTGTTCTTGTGCACGGCCATTTTAAATCAAATGTGAATAGTGATATTTTTGTAGATACTCTTTCAGGAATAAATAATACATCGTACACAAATCGGACGTCAAACAATGAAGGGAAATTCAATAACCGCGGTGGCACTTTGAGCTATCTCCATAATTTTCCCAAAAACGGCCACCAGCTTAGCGCTGATCTGAATTATAACAAAAGCAGGAACAATAATTCAAGCCTCGTTACTAATAATGTTTTTGCAGCTTTGGGTGGTCCCCAATCCTATACTTACAGGCAATGGCAAATCGGTTCCGGCGTCAATGAACAACTGACAATTCAATCGGATTATACAAATCCTATCAATGACAAAAGCAAATTTGAAGCGGGAGCAAGAGTGGCGCAAAGAAAGGTCGATAGCAGGAGCGACTTTAATGTGGTAAATCCCGATCAAACACTTACAAAACTTCCTCCCCTTTCTTCTAATTATAGTTATACCGATCGGGTTTATGCAGCCTACAGCACGTACAGCAGCCGGATAAAAGAAAAATTTGGCTACCAGTTAGGCCTGCGTGTTGAAGGTTCCGATTATAGCGGAACGGTGCATACCAGTGTAAAAGATGGTTTTGGTTTTAAGGATACATCCAACAGGTATAGCAACAGCTATGCAATAAGTCTTTTCCCCAGTGTTTTTCTTTCGGAAAAATTAAAGGGTAACCAGGAACTCCAATTGAACTATAGTCGCCGAATCAATCGTCCTAATTTCTTCCAGCTATTTCCATTTACAGATTACTCGGATTCACTTAATTTAAGTCGCGGCAATCCCGACTTGCGGCCCGAGTTTACTAACTCGATCGAAGTTTCCTATCAAAAGACGTTTCCTAAAAACAATAGCTTATTGCTGTCGGCATATTACAAAAGAACAAATCACCTGATCACGCGTTACACGTCTACAGAGATAAATCCAATAAAAGATGATACCGTTTTTATAAATACCTTCATCAATGCGAGTTCAGGTTTCGTTGGAGGACTGGAGTTTATTGTAAAAAATAAGATCGCACAATGGTGGGATGTGACCACTAATCTGAATATTTATACTTCTAAAATAAATACCAACGATCCGTCTATTCAAACGGCCGGCCAAATCTCCAGCTGGTTTGGAAAGATCAACAACAGCTTCAAACTACCGAAAAATTTCACCCTTCAGTTGTCAGGTGATTACACATCAAAAACGGTATTGGCTCCGGGCGGCAGTGCCAGCAGTGGTGGCGGTGGAATGGGTGGTCGCGGAGGATTTGGCCCCTCTGTCAGTGGAAATTCACAAGGTTATTCAAAACCAACCTATGGAGTGGACGCGGCACTACGATATGAGTTCCTCAAAAACAAAGTTGCCTCAATCACACTGGGTGTAAATGATATTTTCAAAACCAGGAAGAATGATGTGTACACACAATCGAGTTATTTTACACAACACGCGGTTCGTACACGCGACGCACAATTTTTTCGCTTGAATTTTGCAGTAAGATTTGGAAAGTTCGATGTGGCTCTGTTCAAAAAGAAAAATACAAAGAGCGAACAGGAAAATATGCAAAACAGCATGCAAGGTGTGCAACAGCAGTAAGGACTCGACTGCAATGAGAGTCCGTTGCTCGTGAATAATCACCTTATTACCTTAGTAAAAAGTAAAGAGAACTCAAAGCTGCGTTCTTTGCGTCCTAATTAAACATTTTGGACGCAGAGTTCGCGAACCTGCCTGCCGGTAGGGAAGACGCAGTGAACACAAAGAATTTGGACTAAAGAAGGTCGCAACTGCTTTAATAAGATATTTTCTCAATTGCACGGACGACCAAAGCGCTCATGATTACTCACCTTATTACCTTAGTAAATTATCCTGTAAAAAATTGATCAACCTTATTACCTTATCTCGTATTAGAGTTTCATGATCGGATTCACCAATTTATCGTCACTTTGGTGAAAGGTTCCATTGTAGCGACGTTAGGGCCTTCAATTTTTCGTAATTGATTTGATAAGGTAATAAGGTAATGTTGTTTGGAGGTTGGGGAGTACTAAGGTAATAAGGTATTTTCTTACTCGACTCGCACCATCCCAATTGTCATTCCTGCGCCGGGCCTTTTATTCAGGTTGAAAAAGATTTCTGTTTCTTTGCGACTGTCAAAATCAAATTTTGAAAAAAATTTTTTTTGCCGTCACCAATGATCTTGTTTACGACCAGCGAATGAAACGCATCTGTACTTCGCTGGCCGAAAATGATTTTGACGTGGTGCTCGTTGGTAGAAAACTCAGGCACTCACCTGCGCTGAAACAAGAAAAGTACAAACAAAAAAGGTTGCGATGCTGGTTCAATAAGGGAAAATTATTTTATACGGAATACAACATTCGCCTTTTGCTTTTTTTGCTATTCAAAAAAATGGACGCTATTTGTGCCATTGACCTGGATACCATTTCGCCTTGTTTTTTTATTTCCCAATTGAAGAATATTCCGCGCATTTATGACGCCCACGAATTATTCACGGGGTTAAAAGAAGTTGTATCCAGAGCGACGGTAAAAAAAATCTGGACAAAGATTGAAAGGAGCCTTGTTCCAAAATTTAAACATGGTTACACGGTCAGTGAGAGTATCGCCGAAGAATTTCATCGCCGGTACGGAGTGGAATACGAAACCATCCGGAATATCCCGGTGTTAAAGCCTCTTGATCATATCACGTCGACTGAAAAATTTATTTTATACCAGGGAGCGGTAAATGAAGCCAGGGGTTTTGAGCATTTGATTCCTGCGATGAAAATGGTCAACTGCAGATTGGTCATCTGTGGAGATGGGAACTTTATGGATCAATTGAAAAGGCTGATCGTCGAAAACGAGGTCGAAGAGAAAGTTCAATTGACCGGTATGATCCTTCCGGATGAATTGTGGAAAATTTCACAACAAGCCACTATTGGAGTCGCCTTTCCTGAAAATACCGGTATAAATCAATACCTGGCTCTTCCCAATAAATTCTTTGATTATATGCACGCCGGCCTGCCACAGGTAAACGTAAATTTCCCCGAGTATAAAAAATTAAACGATAAATATCATGTCGCCGTGCTTGTGGATAACATCGAACCAAAAACAATTGCTGACTCTATAAACAATTTGCTGGCTGATACTGTTCTATTAGGGCAGCTAAAACAAAATTGCATTAAGGCCAGGCAGGGATTGAACTGGCAGAACGAGGAAAAAAAGTTGATGCGCTTTTACAAAAATATTTTTCATACTTGAGTCGTCACTTACATATTGTTTGCCTGGACGCCCCTTATCCGCTCGATTATGGAGGCGCGGTTGATATGTATGGAAAGATCCGCTCGTTGCACAGGGAAGGCATCAAGATCCATCTTCATTATTTCGATTACCGGGATCACGGGAACCTTCGGGAGTTGACCAATTATTGCGAAACGATCCAGGCGTATGAAAGAAAACTCGGCCGAAAGGGCTTTTCGTTTATCACTCCGTATATCGTTTCATCAAGAATAAACGATAAATTGATCTCCGATCTGAATCAGGACGATCACCCCATTCTTCTCGAAGGCATCCATTGCGCCGGAATTATTGATTCGATTGCCAACAGGCAAAGGAAAATTCTAGTGAGGTTGCATAATGATGAAAATTCCTACTACAAAAAATTGGCTGAATACGAGACTAATCTTTTTAAAAAATTATATTTTTTGAACGAAAGCAGGTTGCTCAAAAAATTCCAGGCAAAATTGCCAAAGAATTGCCTGTATGTCTGTGTATCAAAAAAAGATGCCCGCACCTTTGCTCAAAAATACAAACTACCACACGTAGAATTTTTGCCCGTATTTGTTTGCTGGTCGCAGGTAAATGGCGACGAAGGAGTTGGAAATTTTTGCTTGTACCACGGAAATTTATCTGTCGCGGAAAACGAAAAGGCCGCATGCTGGCTGTTGGACAAGGTGTTTACAAAAATCAAAGTGCCGTTTGTTATCGCGGGCAAAAATCCTTCCCGGCGACTTAGTAAATGGGCGCATCTTTGCCAGCATACTTGCCTAGTGGCTGATCCATCAGAAAAAGAAATAAACGACCTGGTTCAAAAAGCTCATATAAATATTTTGCCCTCATTTAATAACACCGGCATCAAGTTGAAAATGCTTCATGCTCTTTATAAAGGACGTCATTGCGTGGTAAATGAAGCGGCCGTGGAGGGCTCGGACCTTGAAGCGACTTGCCACATAGGAAACAATGCAAATGCACTTGCATCCATTATCCTGCAACTATATCATCAACCTTTTGGAGAAGAAGAAATAAGACTAAGAAAGAAGATTCTTGGGGATATGTTTGACAACGAAAGCCATGCAAAAAAGATCATTGCATGGTTATATTAGCATTATCGATCACCCTGCCTCGTTCAGTCCTCACCATCCGGGCAGGAAATTTTTGGATCACGATATAATCATGTGTAGCCATGATAACCGAAGTGCCGAAATCTCTGACGATATGAAATAAAAGTTGCATGATCTCGTCCGATGTTTCGGGATCAAGATTTCCGGTCGGTTCATCAGCTAAAATTACTTTCGGTGAATTAAGCAGCGCCCTGGCAATGTCTACTCTTTGCTGCTCACCTCCGCTGAGTTCGAAAGGCATCTTAAAACCTTTTGATTTCAGGCCTACCTTATCAAGAACATCCATGATCTTTTCGTCCATCATTTTTTCATTTGTCCAGCCGGTCGCCCTTAAGACAAATTTGAGATTGTCATTTACATTGCGATCGGTAAGCAGTTGAAACTCCTGGAACACAACTCCCAGCGTGCGACGCAGGTAGGGAACTTTTTTCCAGTCAAGTTTAACAAGGTCATAGCCCGCTACCCGGCCTTCGCCATCGTTCAAGGGTAATTCGCCATACAATGTTTTCAACAAAGTCGATTTTCCGGTGCCGGTTTTTCCAACCAGGTAAACAAATTCACCTCTATGTACGGCAAGATCTACATCCTGTAATATAAGGTTATCGCCCTGGTAGATATTTGCATTCCTGAGTTCGATGATTACTTCTGCCATTCTGTACAAATATTTTTGCAAAATAAACTAAAGTCAGTAAGCATTTGCCAAAAAGTTCTCAAAAAAAGTAAATTAAATATATCTTGAGCAAAAGCTAAACCATGATCTTACGACTCGTATCAACCAGTCTTATCCCTCTCCTTATTTCATTGTCTGTTGTGGCGCAAACGGGCCACGGTGATTCATTAAAGATTGCGAATGACCCGTCTGAATTAAAAATTTTTGAGAAAGTAGATATTGAAGCTTCTTTTCCCGGTGGTGAAATGGCCTGGAGAAAATTTCTTGAAAAAAACTTACACGGAGATGTAGCGACCGAAAATGGTGCGCCTGCGGGTATATATACCGTTTGGATCCAGTTTATAGTCGACAGAGACGGCCATGTCTCCGACATCAAAGCATTAACGAATAACGGATTCGGCATGGAGCAAGAAGTAATGCGAATTATAAAAAATAGTGCGCAGTGGCAACCAGCCAGTCAGAATGGACGAATGGTAAAGGCATATAGAAAACAACCCGTGACATTCATGATCGAAGAAGACAGCTATAAAATCACTTCAAAGATGCCATATGTTATTTACGCCGGCATCGACAATCCAATAACTATAACGGCCGACAAAGTACGAGCAGAAGATCTTCAAGTCACTATCTCACAAGGAAGCATTATTCCAAAAGGTGACGGAAACTATATTGTTCGGGTAAATAAGACGGGCCGCGTGGTATTCCACCTTTTCAATAAGAAAAATAAAGAAATTGGCTCCGCTAGTTTTGAAGTAAGACCCAAAGACGAATCATCAAGTGCTCCGAACATCATAAAAGGTTAGCGAGTCTTATTACCAGAATCTCCCATCTACCCCCGACTTAAGGAATTCTCTTGCTTTAACTAAAAAATTAGTTGTTAAACTAAACATTTAGTTATAGCTTTGGTTTTGATATTTAAAACATGAAGACACTAACCAAAGCTGAGGAACAAATAATGCAGGTCCTGTGGAAATTGGAGAAGGCATATCTAAGACAAATTATGGACGCCATTCCTGGCCAAAAACCCCATCAAAATACAGTAGCCACGCTTTTAAAAATTTTATTTGATAAAGGATTCGTCGGAATAAGGGTCTTAGGGCGTCAGCATGAATACTACCCTCTTGTCAGTAAAGAAGAATATTCCAAACGGACAATGAAACAAATAATAAAAGGATACTTCGAAGGTTCTTTTAGTAATGTTGTTTCGTTTATGGTCCGGGAAAAAAACATTTCAATCGAAGAATTGGAGAAGTTGCTCCAGGAAATTAAAAAACAACAGAGCCGAAAAATATGAAAGGCCCTTTATATTACCTGGTACAAGTTGTTGTTTGCTCAGCCATTTTGTATGGATATTATCACTTTGCGCTTCGAAATAGAAAATTTCACCAGTATAATCGCTATTACCTGCTGCTGACTTTTTTTATAAGCATCGTTATTCCTTTTTTCAATATTCCCGTTTATTTTAGCGCGCATGAGCAATCTTCCCTTATACTTCAAACCTTAACCGTTTTTTCGCCAAATAGTGATCGCCAACCAATTCAAGCGACCTTTCACACTGTTACTCATCCGCCGGTCTTCCATCTTGAAACCATTTTGCGATTATTTTATTCGCTGATTGCATGTGTCGTTTTTATACGCTTCCTATATGCCATGGTTTACATAAAACGGCTCTTGGTCAAATATGACGTAGAAAAATTTGATCAGATTTATTTTATTAACACCGAAGATCCCCGAACACCTTTTTCATTTTTTAAATGGCTGTTCTGGAATAAGGAAATTGATTTAAAATCTGAGAGAGGCGAACAAATTTTCAGACATGAATTGTTCCATATTCAGCAAAAGCACAGTTGGGACATCGTCATTGTTGAAATACTTACTTCCATCCTTTGGATAAATCCATCTTTTTATTACATAAAAAAAGAAATAAAGGCTATTCATGAATTTCTTGCGGATGAATTTGCAACGGAAGAAAAAGACAAATGGAAATATGCAGAACTACTATTAATGACCGTGTTGGGTTCATCTCGAAATCATTTAGTCAATCCTTTTTTTCATAATCACATAAAACGACGTATAGCCATGATTACTTCATTCCAAAAAACCAGCTATCAATACTTGAGAAAAATAATGGTACTACCTGTTGCAGCTGTTGTTATTGCTTTGTTCGCATTTACATACAAAACAAAAAATAACAGGGAAAAAATTCAGTTAAACTATAAAACGGAAGAAGGAAAAACCGCGGATACGACCAGGCCAAAGGAAGCGATTCAGCTGAACAATGTAAAAATCTGGGTGAATGGACATGACAAAAGCAAAAAAACCGATTCCGTTTTGGTAACACGGGCCCTTATTGTGATCGATGGCAAAGAACAACCTAATGTCAAAACAAAAGATCTTGACATCAAAATTAATCCCAACGAGATTGAGTCAATAATTGTTTTGAAAGGACCGTCAGCCATTGCGAAATATGGCGAAAAAGGGAGAAATGGGGTTATTGAAATTCTTACAAAGAGTGAAGTAAGGGATATAACAATTGAAAAGAATCTAAATGTAAATGCAAATGAGGACATAAATGTGAAGACGGATATTAAAGTGAAGGACACGACTCCACAAGTAAATAATCAGATTAAAGTCGATAACATAATTTTCGAGAAAGTGGAAGTTGATCCTTCATTCCCTGGCGGAGAGGGAGCCTGGAGAAATTTTCTTTTAAAGAATTTAAAGGGATCCGTGCCAGCTGAAAAGGGTGCTCCGGCAGGCGCCTATACTGTATGGCTACAATTTATCGTAGACAAGGAGGGTAATATAAGCGACACACGACCTTTGACAAATCATGGCTACGGCATGGAAGAAGAATGTGTGCGGATCATGAAATTATCTCCCAGATGGATTCCAGCGACACAAAACGGACATATTGTAACGGCATACAGAAAACAGCCAATAACTTTTGTCGTTGGTGGAGATAAAAATGATCCCGCTACCTTTAGCGAATATCCCGTTCCGCCCAATGGGGATTACAATGATCCGGTCTTCAGAAAAAAATGGAGGGACATGATTTCAGAGATTAAAGCAATTGCATGGAAAGAAGGAAAGGCTGCTTATGAATACCGGGGTCGAACTTACGTTTTTGGACAGATAAAAAACCCCGATCCCACCGTTGCTGCTTTCACTGAACAAAATGGAACAGGTCATGTTTTCGAACTCGATGGAGAATTGATCAAATCGGTTGATGAATTGAATAGGCTTATTAAAAGAAAGGACGTGAAAAAATTTGGATTTATTGACCAGGAAGCAGCGTTAAAGAGATTTAAGGTTAATGAGCCAATTGTTTTTATTGAAACAGGGGAAAACGACATAACCAAAAAAGATTAGTAATGAAGTTCGGCTTCTTTTACTTTAATCATTAATTCTTTTTCTTCACTCTCTTCTACCCTCCCGATTACTTGTGCATCCACGCCATATTTTTTTGATGCCGTCAAAATTTTGTCGGCATTTTTCGTTTCTGTATAAATCTCCATTCTTGTGCCCATGTTGAATACCTGGTACATTTCTTTATCATCGGCGCGGCTGGCTTTTTGTATCAATTGAAAAATCACTGGCGGCTCAAATAAATTATCTTTTACGATCCGCACATTCGCAGGCATGTATTTCATGCACTTGGTCTGTCCTCCCCCACTGCAATGGATCAACCCATGAACCGCATCAAAATCATTTTCTAATATTTCTTTCAAAACTGGCGCAAAAGTTCTGGTCGGGGACAGTAATAATTTGCCAATTGTCTCCAGATGGCTATCGGGATGCCCATTATCAATTTCAACCTCATCAGTTAACAGATAAGGCCCGATATACACCACATGTTCATCGAGAGAGGTATCATAAGATTCGTGAAACCTGGCACCATAAGTCTTCTGGAGCAGGTCATGCCTTGCATTGGTTAACCCATTGCTGGCAATGCCGCTGTTATATTCATGCTCATAATTTGCCTTGCCAAAGCCTGCCAGGCCGACAATCACATCACCCGGTTTTATTTTTTCATTGGTGATTAATTTTTCCTTCGGCCATCTTGCCATCATTGTTCCATTGACAGCGATCGTTCTCACCACATCACCCACATCAGCGGTCTCGCCGCCCAGGTAATGTATATTAATTCCGAAGTTTCTTAAGCTGTCCAAAAATTGCTGGCTTCCACTTATGATCGCTTCAAGTACTTCCCCCGGGATCAGTTTTTTATTTCTATCGATCGTAGAAGAAAAAAGCAGGTTATTGTAAACGCCTGTACAAAGAAGATCATCAAGATTCATGACGATCGCATCCTGCGCAATTCCCTTCCAAACAGACAAGTCTCCTGTTTCTTTCCAGTGCAAATAAGCAAGTATGCTTTTTGTGCCGGCACCATCAGCATGCATCATGTTTACCCAGTTTTCATCGCTACATAAAATATCCGGATAAATTTTACAAAAAGCATTTGGATAAAGACCTTTGTCAAGACTTTTAATTGCCGATTCCACTTCTTCTTTTTGAGCCGAAACGCCACGTTGAGAATAAAGCCCACTCTCATCAACACCGCCATCCCCTGAAGGGGAATTTTCAAAAAGTCTATTCATTTGTAGTCATTGTAATTGTGTAGACTGTAGCTTTTATCTTTGCAAATCTAAGTTTAGAAGCGAATCTAATGATGAATTAATTACTTCCCTTTAGGGGATAGGGGCTAATTATGAAAGTGCACAGAGACATTGATCACCTGCCACCATTTCGAAACGCAGTCATTACGATCGGTACTTTTGATGGCGTTCATGAAGGGCATCGAAAGATCATTGAACACTTGAAACAAGAGGCAGAAAAAATAAATGGTGAAACTGTCATCATCACTTTTCATCCGCATCCCCGAAAGGTGGTTTCCTCTGCTATTTTGGGTATACGCCTTATCAATACTCTCGATGAAAAAATTGAGTTGCTTGAAAAGACCGGTGTGGATCACCTCGCCATTGTTCCATTTACCGAGGTATTCGCAAATCAACAAGCTGAGGAGTATATCCGGAATTTCCTGATCGAAAAATTTCACCCGCATACGATTATCATCGGCTATGATCATCGGTTTGGGAGGGACAGGCAGGGGGATTACCGCCTATTGGAAAAAATGGCTACAACCTACAAATACGTCCTGAAAGAAATTCCTAAGCATATGCTTGACGAAATTGCCATCAGCTCAACCAATATTCGTGAAGCCATCATTCATGGGGATATTGACACAGCCAACAAGTTGCTTGGTTATGATTTTTTCTTTGAAGGCCTCGTAGTTGACGGAGACAAACTTGGCAGAAA
Organism: Bacteroidota bacterium; assembly: GCA_005883765.1. Lineage (GTDB taxonomy): Bacteria > Bacteroidota > Bacteroidia > Chitinophagales > Chitinophagaceae > VBAU01. The sequence continues at coordinate 679 of VBAQ01000131.1, read as the reverse complement.
GCTGGGTTATCCAACCGCTAATTTGAAAATCATCGATGAAGAAAAAATTCACCTGGGTGATGGCATTTATGCAGTTTATGCTGAACTGCAAACAGAAAAGGGCAAATGGCAAATGGCAAATGGCAAAAGGCAGACGACAAACTCACCACTCGCTACTGACCATTCACCGTTCAAAGGCATGATGAGTATCGGCTTTCGTCCCACCGTTGATGCAAAGAAAAGAGTGGTCGAAGTAAATATTTTTGATTTCGACGAAGAAATATATGGAAAAACTATCCGTGTGTATGTAAAAAAATATTTGCGCCCCGAGATCAAATTCAACAATCTTGATGAATTGGTAAAACAAATTGGACTGGACAAGATAGAAAGTCTTAAGTGGCTTTGATGGCCAATAAGCAGTCGGCAATGGGCAGTTGGCAATTAGCAATTCCCTCGCCACTCACCATTCACACTGCTTACTGCCTACTGCCTACTGCTTACTGCTTACTGTTTACTGCCTACTGCTCCAGCTTACTGCCTCCTGCTCCTGCCTCACTCCCTAGTTCTACGACCTAATCAAGGGGCTTCTATTCCCCAATTTTTGTTTCATTTATTTTTTTAATACTGCCTTTTAACTGGCACAAAGTTTTCAGCACCATCTATGGGTAAAAACTTATTTATAAGAAAAAATATAACTATG
>VBAQ01000365.1 GCA_005883765.1 Bacteroidota bacterium | reverse complement strand
TTCTATGCATACCACTAAATGGTATTGACATTGATAAGAACAACAATTACTTTTAGAGTCGGAGCCAGAAATTGTGATCCAATAATGCTCTGGTGTTCTTCGTGAAAAATCGATTGACAACCTTTACCTTTTCCTAGTTACTTCCAGATGTCTTATTGCCAGATAGGAAAATTCTGCGCGCATTTTAGTAGCATGAGATAAACTCAATATTTTATCTATTTGTCAATTGCCCCAACAAATAGCTATGCAGGATTTTTTATTTGTCAGAATGGAAAAAAGATATATCAGACTTAGATTCTCTGAAATATTATATATCCAGGCTGAGAAAAAATATGTGACTGTCGTCACCCAGGATAAAGCCTACAATACATTAAGTTCAATGAACCATATTGAAAAAAGACTTCCCGCAGAATTGTTTTGCAGGATTCATCGCTCCTATATTGTTTCGCTTGGACAGATCTGCGAGTTCGATCACGAGTTGGTTTATATCGGTAGCAGAAAAATTCCTATTGCCGAGAAATACAAGAATGTTCTTAAAAATTCGGTGATCATCCTGAATGGAGATAACGGATCTGACCATTCGGAAAACGAAATTTCCAAAACCACTTAATCGTGTTCGTGAAGTAAAAAGGCTGCTTCGTTCCCAAGTTCGGGGTATTGGTGAAGCGATTACGAAAGTTATTGATCTGGTCTCTACATTCGGTTCCTTAACGCCAAATCTTGAAGCCAAAATTCCTGCTAATAATTCCGCTCACTGTTTGCCTTCAGTCATACTCACAGCAAAGTTTTGATTCAGTACTTAACAAAATCAATCCTGAGAAATGGTCAGCTGCAGTTGAGAAGAAACTAAGCAGCTTGGAAAATAAGATTATTGCTAAAACGGAGCGAAGTATTCGCAAACTTCAAAAACAGGAAGCAAAATTAAAGAAGATGCTTTCTGCAGTAGATTCAGTAAATGCAAAAAACATTTTTGGAGAAGCTCAACAAAAGTACGCCCAACTCAGTAAAAGATTAAAAAGTCGCGTCTCGTTTCCTGATGGGAGGATGAGTGGCGAGTATCTACCTTATCTCGATTCGCTGAAAGGGAGTTTAAGTTTCTTAAATGAGAATAACAATTTCTTATCTGCTGCGAAATCGGCAAAGGTGAGTGATGCTTTGAATGTATTTAACGAATTTGAAAACAAATTGCACCAGGCTGATGCAATTAAGGAGTTTATAAAGGAAAGAAAGCAGCAATTCTCTGACATCCTCAATCATTATTCATCTCTGCCCGGAAAGTTTACAAACGCCTTAGCTAAATACAATAAGGAGACCTATTACTACTCTCAACAAATCCGGGAATACAAAGAAATATTTCGTGATCCTGACAAGTTACTGCAAAAAACCCTTGTCGCCTTAAACAAGTTACCAGCCTTTCAACAATTCATGAAAGAACATTCTGAATTGGCTGGGTTATTCACAATTCCGAACAGCTACGCGTCTTCTCTTGCGATTTCCGGACTGCAAACAAGAGACCAGGTGCAGCAAATAATTGCCAGTCGATTTGGTGGCAACGGCTCCGCCGGACAAATATTTAGTCAACAAGTGCAGGCAGCGCAATCACAATTGGATCGGTTCAAGGAAAAATTAAATGCGCTCGGTGGAGGAAGTGGTGACATTGATATGCCCAATTTTAAACCAAATGCCCAACGGACAAAAACATTTTTCGAAAGATTGGAATTTGGAACAAATATGCAGAGCACAAAATCCAATGTTGTGTTCCCAACTACCACAGATCTTTCATTCATGGTTGGTTATCGAATCGACGACAAAAAGATCGCAGGCCTTGGTATTGGTGGAAAAATAGGATGGGGCAAAGACATACACCATATTGCTGTGACGGGACAAGGCTTGAATTTTCGAAGCTTCATTGATGTTAAGATTAAAAGCAGTTTCTACGCCTCAGGGGGTTTTGAATACAATTATCAAAAACCGTTTAATGAATTGCAGCAAGTATATGATTTGAATGAATGGCAGGAAAGTGGCCTGTTGGGAGTAACAAAAATTGTCTCAATAAAAAATAAAGTATTCAAGAAAACAAAATTGCAGCTGCTTTGGGACTTCTTAAGCTATAAGCAAATTCCCAAAGCAGAGCCAATAAAATTCAGAGTGGGCTATAATTTTTAGCAAAATGAAATGATCTCAGCATTCTAGGATTCCAAATAACTATTCTTTATTATGAGGAAGCAACGTAGGATAAGAAATATTTCTCTGATCTTATTACTGAACATCCTGTTCTTGCAAACAAGAGTTGGAGGGCAAAGCAACAGTCCATTTACACCGAAAATTATTCCTCCTTCCCCTAATGCTGCATCACTGGCAAAATTTGGGGATATACCCGTGAGCCACTACACAGGGGCCACAGATATCTCCATTCCTATCTATACGATACAAGCTAAAGGAGTTAACGTTCCAATTACTTTGTCCTACCATACCGGAGGTATAAGACTTTCCGAGGAAGCAGGTTGGGTTGGACTCGGATGGGCCTTGTCAGCTGGAGGAATGATCAGCAGAACGGTTAATGACAAGGACGATTTCACTGCTCCGTATTTTAATTGGAATATGGGAGGGTTTAGTCCGATTCCCGAGGTCAAGGGAAGGCTTATTTCTCATCCGTTCTATAACGAAGGAGAATATTTCCAGAACGGGTCCAACCCGCTCTCTTACGTCCCAAAAAATTTGCCTGTATACGGATATGATTTTGGATGCAATTACCAGGTCTATTCAACATCAGCAACCTATAACTTTTACGCCGCTCTTGGGACCGGTACGACAAACACTTTCGATATGGAACCTGACACGTATTCCTATAATTTCTTAGGCATTACAGGAAAATTCATTATCGGCAGGGATGGAACCGTAGTTATCCAAAAACAGGAAAACATTAAAATCCAATTTGCAACGGACGGTTCTTCATTTACGATTACAGACGACAATGGCAACAAGTATTTTTTTGCAGACAAAGAATATAGTCAGCCCGCCATCGGAGGTGCGCAGAGCATCAGTTCCTGGCTTCTATCAAAAATAGTCACTCAACAAAAGGACAGCGTTCTTTTCACTTACTTCAATAACAATACATGGACCACAACAGTCGGAATTGCGCATGAAACGTACCGGCGAGGTTGTTCTGGTTTTGAGACCGCGATCTATTCAAATGACCCAGGCCAGACGTACTTAAACAAGGTTCTTCAGACTATTGATTTCACTAATGCACAGGTGCAGTTTTCATTCGATGGCCGGACGGATTTAAGCGGTGGAAAAAAACTAAATACAATCAAAATCTATTCTAAGGACCAAAACGGTTTGAAATATCTAAAAGAGGATCAGTTATACTACTCATATTTTACGCCGGGCGGAATAAACACAACGGAATTTTCGCGTCTTCGTCTTGATAGTGTAAAGGAAGTGTCTGGGTCTTTGTCGTCTCCCCCCTACAAGTTTGATTATAATATGCCGTCGACGCAGTCACTCATGGGCAAACATTATTCGAGTGTTGATCACTGGGGCTACTATAATAGCAAAAGCAACGCCGTAAATG
>VBAQ01000362.1:2341-2801 GCA_005883765.1 Bacteroidota bacterium | reverse complement strand
GAAATAGCTCACTGGCTTACCGCATATATTGCGACTATCCAAATGACCTTATTGATCATTTTATTGCGATTAGCAGTCTACAGCAAAATTTCAAACCTGAATTAGGATTTTTAACAAGAGAAAATTATAACGCCTTCAACTGGCACTTATATCTTGCACCCCGGTGGTTTACAAAATACGGTATTCACCAGCTTAATATTGGCTTATGGGATCTGTCTTATTTTACCAAACAGAGTACTGGTCAATTGGAATCCTGGACCAATGAAATGCGGCCATTTGGTTTTATTTTAAAGAGCGGGGAGAGTTTTGAATTCAATTTGTATCAATCGTACGACCATTTGGACAACCCATTTGTATTAGCGGACAGCGCCATTATTCCTGTCGGAAAATACAAGATGCACAATACCGAAGTCCAGATCACCACCTACCAGCGGCGAAGAGCCTGGTTGAATTTAACTTA
>VBAQ01000362.1:0-2299 GCA_005883765.1 Bacteroidota bacterium | reverse complement strand
AATCAGAACCTTTTCTTCATCAATCGGCTTAAATCTTTCAAAGCATTTCAATCTTAAAACCGATTATATTTATAACTATATTAAGCTCCCGAATGCAAGTGTCAGATCCAACGAGCTTGCACAATATTTGAATTTTGCATTTACTACCAGGCTTGATATTTCCGTTTTCACACAATGGAATTCATTGGATGATATTTTATTTGGCAATTTCAGATTGCACTGGATACCGAAAATCGGCACTGATCTCTATTTTGTTTACAATCGCGGCTACGACCAGGTGAAACAAATTGATTTCTTAAGACCCAGTGTCTCTTCAGGAATTGGTAAATTTGTATGGCGATTTACTTTCTAAAATTTCAAACCTTTAATCATGAAATCAATTAATTCTTTGAGGCTGGCTTTATTTCTTTCGCTCACTTCCATTTTGCTCCCTGCTATACATGCACAAAAAATGCCGCCATTAGACACATCCTCCATTGAAAAAATCACAGACGTAAAAGGAAAATCAAATAAAGGCGAATATAAGATCACGATCCCACAAAATGACCTGGATGTTGAGGTAGATGGATTTAGAATCATCCCGCCGATGGGGTTGGGCACATGGATAGCATTCACTCCCACAAAAGAAGGAACGATGATTATGGGTGACATCATTCTTACCGAAAATGATCTGAAACCTGTTCAGCAGGAGGTGATCAGGCAAGGCTTAACGATCTCAGCTATACACAACCATTTTGTGCGGAACCATCCAAATGTTATGTATATGCATATCGGCGGAAACGGAAGGCTGGAAGAGATGGCGAGAAAAGCGAAAGCTGTATTGGACAAGGTGGCTGAATCAAGAGGGCACAATCCTTCCGCTAATTCTGTACCCGATGTTCCTTATACGATTGACAGCAAAAAGCTCGATGATATCCTTGGTTATAAGGGCGAGATGAGTAAAGGCGTTTACAAATACACCATCGGACGACCCGATGTTGCACTGAAAGAACATGGAGCAGCGGTGACCAGCTTCCTGGGATTTAATACATGGGCTGCCTTCCAGGGTAGTCCTGATCACGCCGCCGTTGCGGGAGATTTCACCATGCTTGAAGATGAAGTAGCACCCGTCATCAAAGCCCTCGTTGAAAATGGAATTGAAGTCGTCGCCGTGCACAATCACATGGTACATGAGCAACCAAGGATATTCTTTTTGCACTACTGGGGCGTGGGTGACGCGGAAAAATTGGCGCGAGGTTTAAAGGCCGCATTGGACCAGACCGGCAAAAAGAAAAATGCAATGACAAAGATGAAGATGTGAAGAATGCCTTTAGAAAAAATTGATGATCTCCTGCATCACTTTCTGATCGCGATAAATTCGGCGATGCCCCAGTCCTTTGGTGATGATAAATGTGACATTGGGCAATTTTTCCTCTTTTACTTTTAATGCGTCACTGATGGGCGTTTGCAGATCATCTTCATCATGTAACCAAAGAATTTGTGCTCTAAGATTTTTGACGGCGCGGTAAACAGAATACCACTCGGCAGGATATCCACCCAATTCAGCAATGAGTTTGTCAAATTCTTTTCTAACCTTTCCATCCAATTTCAAAAACTCGAAAAACTGATCAATGGCCGTTTTCGTCTCTGTTGCCGGTGCTATTAAAACAACCCGGTAATTTTCGTTGTGATCAATGTTTTCCAATGCAAGGGATAAAGCCAAGCCGCCAAATGAATGGGCCATGAAAGACTGCACCGGCCCATAATTTTGGTAAATAGTGCTTATCATTTTGGCAAATAATGGTGCTGATATCATCTTGCCACCGCTTCTGCCGTGAGCCGGGGCGTCAAAAGCCAGGACTTCATATCCTTTGTTGATCAGGGGCCGGATATAATGTTCGAAATTGACAATCGACGACTCGAATCCATGAATGATAAGAATTTTTTTGACGGGATTCTTATTCCAGCGATAGCCATGAATGGAAATTCCTTCCAGGTTAAATTCCAATGTTTTCGCTTCATTGAAAATTGCGGAGGGCTGTTTTTTTGCCCTTCGCTGAGGTGTTCTAAAAAGATCAAGCGCTTTTTCAGCTGCTTTCTTTTTTGAAAGAATTGAAAGTATCCTGAAGCTTATTTTAAGATAAGCAACTGCCAGTTTTTGTTTTAATTTCATGCGATACTTCAATAATTAAATCAAAATATACTCCGCGCCGGGGAATTTGGGACATGAATATAATCATCATTGGCACAGGAAACGTGGCAGCTGTTCTGGGCCGGAAGCTAAGACAGGCCGGACATCGGATCGTGCAGATATTTGGCC
>VBAQ01000364.1 GCA_005883765.1 Bacteroidota bacterium | reverse complement strand
TCGCAGAAGAGGACGGTTGGGTTTTTTTAGGGGTGCTGGGCAACCTCATTTTAAAAAAACAACCTGATTTTGATCCCCGCAATTACGGCTATAAGAAGTTAATTGATCTCATAAAAGATATTCGTGAGTTTGAAATTGATAAAAGAGTAACGGGGAGGAATAATGTATTTCATATTTATGTACGGACAAAAGAAGCATTCTCAAACAACCGCAACATACCTCTGAAGAATTCGAGACGATGAGAAAATATCCTTGCATAGATTCGTACCTGCTGCTATTTTTCTTCTTTATTAATTTCATTTTGTTCCCTGTTCAACTTATGTTCTATGGATTGCGTGGAATGTAACGCTCCTGATCTTTTCGACTCTTCTGCAATTTCAGAATAATGTTTTGAAAGTTCGATCAGTTCTGCTTCGGTTTTATTTTCAATATTCACCAGCCGGTTACTGGCTTTATCATGCGCCGATACGAGCTCATTGATCTTGAGATTAAGCACCGCATTGAATTTATTGAACGATTTCTGAATAATGAAAAAACCGAGAAAGGTAAAACAAAGAATGATGTCGTAAATACTGTCGTGTAACGACTGCCTGGCAAACGGCGTAGTAATAAAATAGACGATCACAACCAACACAGCAAGAAGGAAAGTAATGGAACTTCCAAAGACTTTCAGCGCAATCTTTGCGAATATTTCAAAAACTCCCTCTGTTTTTTTATAAATAGTTTTCATAACCATCCTTTATCAAATTTCTTGCCCACGTTTTTTTGAGTTTCCGGGCAACGATCAAAGCACACACTCATTTTCTTGTCACGTCGAATCCGGGAAGAGACTGATGTTCCAAACCGAAAAATATAGGGAGGGGAAATTTTTAGTTATTTCGAACTTTTACAGTAGATGTCTCTCTCATATCCGTCCTGACCAGGTCAAGCAGCTTTTGAAAATTCATATCAATCTCATTCAACTGCTTTTCTGCGTTTGCTGAAACAGGCCCGCTGATATCCATGGCTTTTAATATTTCTTCAGAAGAAATTTTGTTTGTCTTTCCTCCCCGCTCCACCTGTTTTAAATAAACACTGTCAATGCGATATTTATAGTTGCCATCGTCAACAGACAGCTCAAGAATGTATTCAACCGTTTTGATCGTAGCGTATGCAGATGGAAGCCTTATACTTCCTTTTGCTGAGATCATTCCTTTTTCACTGCTATCTGTAACAATCACTTCCTTGCTTCCGCCTGCATTATTCAGTAGAGCATTTTTTGCCCTGGCATACAATTCATCTCTGTTTACGCGGTCAACCTTTACAGTGCCTTTATAAACGATCCTGTTTGAATCAACATGAGCGGTTTGACTGTACGTGGTTGCGGGCAGCAGAAAAAGAAATACTATGTGTGTTAAAAATCTCATTTCACTAAAATTGAAAACCAAATTTTATCAACGCCAGATTTTTTTCTTCTTTTGAATACATTAACGAGGCAGTAATCACCAAACGATTCAAAGGAGCAACCAAAATACCCCATCCATAACCATCATGCCATTGATTGGATGTTTCATTATCCGCCCACACCCTACCAATATCATTGAATGCAAGAAGACCGAAAGATCCACGAAACAAACCAAAATTAACATCATCCTTTATGATTCGTAATTCGGAATTGTTGTATGCCCGGCTGCGACCAGCAAACCGATCAATGCGAAATCCTCTCAGGTTGTCTTTGAACCCGAGGTATTGGGCCTGTTCCCACTCATAATCTCCTATGATATGACCTGCTCCGAAAGTTGTTGCAAGTACCACATGTCTTTTTGAAATAAAATCAGTGTAAAGAGAAAGATCACCCCCGGTTTGGGTAATATGATTGCTGGAACTATTTAAGCCCATCATTGAACTGCCATAAATATTCAGGTCGATGCCTCTTGTCGGTATCAACTGGTCATTTTTTGTATTTATTTCAAAACCAAGCTCGCCGCCCGCAAAAGATTTTCCTGAGTATTGCACTTTGGAACTGCCACCATCAGCATAGAGCGTCGAAATATATTTGTTTTCATTTTCCCTCGCTCTCAGTTTGAAATATTGAAAAACTGGGCCGTATGTAACCTGGAACCAGGAATTAATATTGTTTCTGGCCATGAGAGAAATATTCACCAAATCGTACCGGGCAAAATAATATTTGTGCCCCCCAGGTTTTGTTTTGTCAAACACAGTATTGTTTCCAATTCCAAAGAAAAGGGTTCGACTTGTTGGCAACGTGGCGTCACTGCGAAATAGAAGATCAGTGTTACCAAATGCTTTTATAAA
>VBAQ01000363.1 GCA_005883765.1 Bacteroidota bacterium | reverse complement strand
AAGGTTCTTTTCTAAAACCTTGTTTTACCGTCTTAAACTTAGGTCCTATAAAAAGGCCGCCATCCGCCGAATATTCAAGAGATATTCCGACAGAACCATTGTTGTAACGATAAGCTAACCTTGTATAATTATTATTTTGCGGATCATTTGATATCCTCTTGCGGAAGTTTTGATCCCCTGAAAAAATATTTTTTTCAAAAGCTGCATCATAAGCCAGCACTTTTCGCCCATCG
>VBAQ01000373.1 GCA_005883765.1 Bacteroidota bacterium | reverse complement strand
GTGGATGAATAATAGAAAATGTCATCTAATACAATTTTGCCTTTAAAATATTACGAGTGTTGCGTCTTCTGGTAAATAGCAAGATTAAAGAACAAGATCCCCCAGCCTCACCATTATCTTTATTCTAATTGTTTTTTACCAGAACACTCTGAGGAGCAGGGGATGTTCAGTAAGCCGCACTCTTTGGGTTGGTTATCCTGTCGCCAGAACTGATAATTTGTGTTCCTGCTATTGGCCTCTCCTGCATTTCCCGACAAATCTTGAATCAGGGATGATGCCAGCAAATGCACGTGACCACTCATAATGCACCAGCCGTGTAGAAGTAAACCTTTATGCTCCTGGCAAAACTTCAGACTGATTTCCGCTTTGTTTCTGATCTTGTATCCATCCTCACTCATTTTTTTATTAAAAATAGAATGAAGCCTATGACTGCAGTTGGGACAAAAACAGAAATGAACTGTTTTTTTCGGATAGGATCTTCAGAGACCCCCTACGGTCGGGCTATACCGAAGTTGACGTAAGATGCAAGTTTATTATTAAATTGGACAAACCCTTCGGGTTTGATCCGGAGTCACAGACTCCGGATAGCGCTCGAAGATTTTTTTGTTTTGGGAACACTCAGGAGAGCAGGGGTCTCGCAAAAGATGAAACAGGCCATCTTTAAAGTCCTTGACCTGGCCGCCTCCAATAAAAAACTAAAGGATAATCTGCAAAGTCTGATTGCTCAGTAAAATAAAAGCCCGGTCTTGCCATGCTTTATACTATTTGTTTTAAAACAAAATGTCACTTATTTATCTGCTTCCTAAGAAAAGAGAGGATTTCTTGATTGGCAATAATTGACCTATTGTTCAGAATGAGATTATCAAATCTATCCATGCACAGAACAGCGTTATTTTTCTTGTGATACGTGATAATAACCTTTAGTCTCACGTCAATTTTTTTCGTAGAGTCCGACACCTTGCAATGACTTAGGTCATCTGCAAATTCCTTTAACGTATTGTTGTCTTTAATAACTACGGTTTTATAGCTACCTGAGAAAAAATTTTCAAAATTATCACAGGATACACGAGATGAAGTTTCGATATTAAAGTTACCATAACGGAAAGTCAGCTTTTCCACTTTTTGTCCTTCACCTAAAAGAATAAAAAACGAAAAGAAAATGGGGATTAAATTGCTTACTAGCTTAGTCGCTTTCATGGTTCTTTTTTGGTTTCGATTTTATAATAACAGGAGGCAAGGTACCTGGAAGATTAATAGTTTTTCCTTTTGTAGACATTGGGTCTTTTGTAATTATTATTTGAACTGCGTCATGGTCGGTTCTGGTAGTTTGACCTTGCTTTGTTTCACCTAACAAAAAAGATGTGCTTTGCTCTGAACCTTGTATAACCCTTTTTTCCTCGGCGTTATCATAGTTTGGATCGGGTGTATTTGTCCGTGCAGCGTGACCTATAGGATCTTTGATGGCGTCAGCTGCGTGGTCTGCCTCATGATTTAAACCACTTGCAGGTGATAATTTTGTGCCATTCGTTGTTACAATTGCACGTTTAGGGTTCCAATAAATAGTTTTTGTGCCTGGATCATACCTACTACCTCCCTTGCCTTTTACTTCAACGACGTTGACCTTCTCAGTGCTCGTCAATAATTCTCCCAAAGCTTTTCCCGCACCTTTATCTACTATATTCTCAATTGTAGTGGCTGTTGTTTGAATAAATTTGCTTGACCCCTTGCTCTCCTGAGTGTTCACTTTTTCAAAAGCTATTGAAATGCTCTGCTGAGTCTGTGACTCAGCAGCAGGCTTGAAAAGCCTGGCAAATATTTGAAACTGCTCAGATGAATGCGATGTTCAGTAAGCCACAATTTTTTTTGCAGTGATAATCCCTTGCGCTGCTATACACGTACTCTTCAGGTTTGTCAACTATGCCTGCTTCCACCGGGTTATTGTGAATGTAATTTAATTTTTGTACGGTAAAGGCTGGGCTATAGCATTCTTTGGTTGGTTATCCTGTCGCCAGAACTGAAAGTTTGTATTCCTGCTATTAGCCTCTCCAGCATCTTTGAATATCCGAAGCATCCCTGCCTACCGCGCAGGCAGGCATTCTTTCCTGCTCTCCTGGGAATTGTTTGTTATGGCTTCAATAACTTTCTTG
>VBAQ01000130.1 GCA_005883765.1 Bacteroidota bacterium | reverse complement strand
GCTGATAAGATCGATATAAGTCATTAGGTGGAGTCTTACAATGGATGCAAGGTTTGAGAACGACCATTTGGCCGCTGCGCCTTTCTTTATGATTTTTAAAAGTAAATCAGCTATCAGCGAACACCATATCTGTATTTTAATTGCGTTCTCAGAATCCCCTAAAAAGTATTTGAGAGGATAATTTTGCTTCATTCTTTTGAATAATAATTCTATTTGCCAGCGTTTGCGATATAAGTCCGTTACTGTTGGAGAAGCCATACTCAGATTGTTTGTCAAAAACTCATAAAATTCGCCCGAATCAGGGTCACGGTATTTGATGATTCTCCCGTCAACCCTTATACTGCTTCTATTCCCCAAACGAATCTGCTGATCACATACAATGCCATTGTGCCTGTCAGAATTTGCAAGAGGCCTAAGCACATCATTCGCAAAAAGGCTTCTACGGCGAGTAACCCAAGTAATACCTTCAGAAGAAAATCTGTTTAGTGTACTAAAATCATAATACCCTCTGTCAAAAACGATAATTGAGCCTTTTGGTAAATACACGTCTCTTAGGAATTGCGAATCATTAGCAGCTGCTGCACTAAAACGGATCATACATGGAATATCCTGATCGCTTCTTATAAGGCTATGCACCTTTATACCCCCTTTTCTTTTTCCGCTGGAAGGATTTTGGCCTCCTGTCCGCAATACTTCCTGGAATAAACTAATCGTCGTAGCATCAAAAATGTACAGCTTTGATGCCCGGTTTTTAGTTCGGCTGTCCGATAAAAACTGAGCGTATCTTTTGTAAAGACTATAATAAATCTCACCAAAAACTTCAGCACGACGACGGGTATTTGCATCTGAGATCGTACTGCGTCTTGGGTGATAGCGTACGCCCAAGTGACTCAACCGATGGCCAGTAGCCAGCATGCCTGTTGTAACTTCTCGTAAGGAATTACAATTATTAAATATCGAGTAAAGCATTGTAACCAAATGCTCATAAGTATTGAAACGTTTTGAATACCTATCAGATTTATTATCTCTTGCAATCCTTGCAACGGTATCTCTGGGAATGAATTTAAGCAGTTGAGTAAAGATCGGCTGTCCGTTAAAAAAAGTACTTTTGTTCATTGGTTAGTTTTTTGTGTGGTAACTCAAAACTACCAATTAAGGGAGGCCTGACGACCTCCTTTTTTAATCAAAAAAATACTTTTATCGGACAGTAATAGTTGCAAACTCAAGCCAGCACTTTTGATTTTTTTTTTGCATAAAAAATTATCCGGTAGCTGAGGAACACTCAGGAGAGCGGGACTCATCGCCGAGAGAATATCGTCATTGCGGAGAGCGAACTACCGTGAGGCGGCAATTTTTTTTATGTACCAAGCTGCATTGCTACTGGTGAACTTCTGTTGCGTCGCACTCTTATACGTTCGGTAATTGTATTCGACAAAATTTAAGACGCCCTCCAGGGACTCGGTAAAAGCTACAATTCGATCACTCTTTTACTATAAGACCTATCGAAAAAGGGAATTGAAATACTAACTTCAGCAAGATATCGTTATTTACTTGCATTGGAATTTTTTATGCGTCGTTTCCCACTCTTTTTCTTTCTCAATATTTGGATGATTAATGTCGCTTCAGCTCAAATTATTACTGAAGGATTCTTCAAGTTGGAAGATTCTTTAAAGAAAGGCCATAAAACGGCGCTATACACGCTGGCCAATTACATGCACGACACTACATCCTACGTCGAACATTATATTGATGGCAATTGGGAGACAACGGTAGGAGAGAAGTCAAAGTCTGTGGTGAAAAAAAATTCCCTGTTTCTGCCCAATGAATTTGACTGGGAGGATAGCACGGCAGATTTTTCCGCATTCTTGTCAGCCCACGATTCCTCTATTGCTTTTGATGCCGTCACAGAAAAATTTCTTATCACACCGGTTACTAAACGCGTTTTCGAGTACAAACTCTATGAATACAATTTTCCGGATAAGTTAAGCATAGATTCATTGTTGAAGTCAATTGAAGAGGATACCGAAATGGACTTTCAAGACTTAAGGAATCTACTTCGTAAAAAGGACAGCTACGCATTGTTTTTATTAGCTTCCAAATCGTATATCAGTGATAATTACGTATATGGTTCTCTGCATAGAAATACCTTCGAAAAATTGTTTGCCATGTTGGTGAATTTATTGGTAAGCGTCAAGAATGAAGACGATCAATGGATATGGACTTATAATCAGGACTATTTTGGCGCAGCAAGGCTGAATCAGTTAATTTATTGGGCTAATCATTACAGCGATTACAAATGGGATGAGGTCGAAGGAAGATTCGTTAATCAAAAAGAATCGGTAGCAAAGAAACCCGCAGAGGTAGATTTGCTTACGGCTATGCATTCTGAAGATGATTCCGTGGCCATCAAGGCATTTGTGAAAATGACGCATTATGACACATCGAAGGATGATGATGCACCCATCCTTGATTTCAAAGATGAAATGAACGACGCGCTGCCGATATTTCAAGATAGATTTCTGCAAGTGCTGAGCAGATACACCGCCTACTGCTCCCAAAATAAACTCTCGCTTGAATTGCGTGGCAGGACAAAATTTTGGTTTGATCAATTGGCCAAAGGGGATTTACCTTTTAAACAGAGGTATCAATTGGAAAATGAAGTAATCGATCGTGCTAGGGTAGATGAAATTTCGGCCCTTGAATATTGGTTCCTTGTAAGTGAAGAAAACTGGGACCTTACATTTTCTGCTGGTAGGATCATTGATAAATTTTATTCTTTTCATTGGAACGAAATTATTCATGATACTGCGCAATTAAAACATTACTTGAAGAAAGCGGCCTTGTTTGACAGGTTAGGCATTATTGGTAATTGTAACAAATACATGAAAAAGTTTCAGTTTATTGACGATAGGGCAAGAGCTAATCTATCACTTATTGGTTCTACTGCCAAAGACCGCGACCTTGCAAATAATGTAACAATTGCCCGTAAAGGTGTAAAGATTATTTATGAACCTATTACACGTAAGATTTGGGATGCGAATCGTGACACTCTAGTTACTGACTTGAGTAAGCAATATAAAAAGTTCGTGAAGAAACCCCATGAAGATTATGAAAACCCCTTGCATGAATTAACTGCTCTTATTAATTACTCACAGATTGCAGATTTTATTTCCTTGGTTAGAAAAGAGAAAAGGTTTGATGAAGTTTACGATTTTCTTGAAGGGGACTTTGGTATTCCGGTGGATGTAGAAGACTCAATACAGGTAGAAGAATTTTTGGTACTGTATAAAAAGCTATCGCATGAAAACCTTTGCCGCCATTATCTTCATCATTTAGGCATTAATTATAAAAAGCCAGACGGATCATTAGATTATCAAGCTATTTATGAGATGCTTGAATTTGATATTGTGGATGCATTATCGGGTGGCGGAGGCGGGCACAGAGAAACAGGCGTCTACCTCCTAATTAAATTGCTTGAATTTAAGTTTAAAACAACACTGGGATTCCCCAAAAAATTATGCAATGGAGAAGGGATCTACGGTTGCTCTTCAGATGATAGAGCGAGAGAATGGATCAATTATTTGCTGACAAAAAAACTGGCGAAGCCTTTCACCGGTATGCCTTTGTCAATTTCGCCTTTGGGTAGATAATCAAAACGAAATATATTTTGCAAATCGTTGCCATGAGGCGTCGAATTTGTGCTTACCTACCAATGACTCATGGCTGTTTCCTCATGTTGGTTTTTATTTTTTTATTTACTGCACACTGGAGAACAGAGAGACGAAATTGCAGGCTGGCGATTATCCCCAGCTTGCGAGGGGATCCCGACTTGTCGGGAGGGGTGGTGTATCAACGTAGTTAGAACTTGTCCGGACTTGTCGGGAGACTAACCATAACATTCTACATCTTTAATTTTTTTATCTACCGGAGGCCACGAAGAATCGAACAACTTCGTGGATGGCTATTTAATCACAAAGGTCTCCCATCCGTCATATTCTCCATTGCATTTTTTTGCTTCTTGTCTAAGTTGAAGCGTAATCGCATTTATTGTTTGCTGATCAATTTTGTCGATCCGGGATATCTGCAACTTAAATGGGAGAGGAAGGGCAACTTCTGTCGTTTTTGATTCTACTTTAAAGTGGTCCTGTATCGCGCGGAGGAGAAAACACTCCCGATCTGCTTCTGTTTTAAAATAGATCCAATGATCAACCTGTCTTTCTTTTTCCAACTTATCACCGGCTTTCTGGAGTTGTATCAGTACTTTCTCATTTTGCATGTAGTTCATCGTCTCTTCATTCGGATACAAAAACTCGAGGTAAGCAGCCCAATCTTTGTCGGGTTTGACATTAAAAGCTGGAATATAGTTCGGAAAATTTTTTGAGAGCACGTCAATGATTTGTTGCCGCAGTCCAATAGTGTCAGGAACGTAGAAATAATCCCGTCGTTCACATTGATAGGTAAAGGTTCCAACCAGTATGTTTTTTACCAGCCGGTTTACCGCGGAAATTATTGAATCAGATATGCGATTGAGATTATCAAACTCAGTTGCGACTGGCAGACCGTCATTGGTACAGTTGGTAAACTTTACTCCTGCTGAGAAAAGAAAAGGAAAATTCACGGCAGGGGCTGTCTTTCGGATTGTCATGTTGACTACAGTCGTGCCAGGTCCTTTTTCATATCGTGCCATGTATACATCCCAATTATCCTGTTGTGAAAATAGCTGGCTCGTCAACAACAATGAACCCGCATGAAGCCATATCTTAAGTCTAAATTTCATGAAATTAAATTGGGAGTGGTGGCGATGTAAGAAAGGTATAAAATTTGACTTGGAACTGCAACCAACGCGTTTTGATTTGGGCGATCGCGCTTATCTCGCAATTCACTGGCTTTGTTGAGCAGATCCGTAGTCACAACTTGTCCCGCCTCATGCGGGAGACTACGGATAACATTTGAAGAGTTTTCTATTTTACCGATCACTACGAAAAACGGGGGCCGCTTAATGCTTGAGATGAAGAGAAGGCATCTTCCCTTTGTTCAGCTTCGCAGAAGCAATACCGGCATTCCTTACTAATACTCTCGACGTGTCGAAGTGTATCTCTCTTTGTTTTTACAAATCTAGTACAATCGGCTATTTTTATTTGGTGATGTCATAGAAATCGGGCGGAATCTTAATCTCGCTGTTAAAAGAAATGAATATAAATAAAAGAGGTTGCATTTTTGCAACCTCTTTTTAATAGACATCAATCAGTTTTATTTTGCGATCACAAGTTTAGCCATTTGTATAACTGAGCCTGTTTGTATTTTAATAAAATACATTCCGCTTGTCAGATTGCCTACATTTAAATTCCGGGTGTTATCTCCTGCATTAACTGCAAGAACTTTTTGTAAAACCACTGCGCCCGTCTGGCTGATAACAGAAACCGTGGCTTTTCCACCCACTGGTATATTAAAGACCAGGTTAGTAGTATAGCGTGTGGGGTTAGGTGATAAAGTAAATTTATTGCCTGCGTACAGCACAGTTTCGCCAGCGTTCTTTGAGCCCGTGCTGGTTTGCACTTTTAAGGTGTAACAATTACCCGCATTGAATGCCCCGTTATTTTTCGGATAAACCCTTGCATAATAAGTACCAGCCGGAGCGGTAGTGCTTATTGTTTCATTTGCGGTGCCATTGCTCGTTGATGATTGCAATATGGTACCACCATTATCGAGTAAGGCAAGCTGATAGTCTGCAGGTAATGTGGTTAAGGACAGAGTTACTGTACCGCCGGCCGTAATGAATTTGTAATAGTCATTATCGCCGTGTGCTTCTATCAATCCTTTTATATCCGTATTTAAAGGAATGGTTGCAGCTCCTGCTATAGATCCATTTGTACTTACATCGTATGAGCCGGGACAAACGACCGGCACACCCGCTGTTGTAAACTGCGACTGAACATAGCTACTGGTCCCTGCCGGACATGTTGCCCTCACTCTCCAATCGTATGTCGTGCTTGCTGTTAAGCCGGTTAAACCTATTGATGTACCAGTTGTGGCGGTTGCGGCATTGATCCATGTTCCGGAAGAAGCGGCCTTGTAATCCACATCATAACTTGTAGCGCCACTCACGGTATTCCAGCCTACCGTAGCCGTAGTTTGTGTGATGGATGATGCCGCTAAGCCTGTTGGGGCATTACAAGCTGTAATCGTAGTAAACTGTGCACTCACGTAACTGCCTGGACCTGACGTGCAGTTCGCTCTCACTCTCCAATCGTACAAGGTACCTTCTGTTAAGCCGGTTAAATCTATTGATGTCCCAGTTGTGGCGGTTGCTGTATTGATCCATGTTCCGGACGAGGCAGCCTTGTAGTCTACATCATAACTTGTAGCGCCGCTAACTGCATTCCAGCTTACCGTAGCTGTAGTTTGTGTGATGGATGATGCTGTTAATCCCGCAGGGTTTGCACATGCAGGTCCAGCTACGATAGTAAAATTAGTATTGGAAATATCAAAGAAAATATTTCCGACTGCCTCTACTTTTATACGATTGGTTGTTCCCGGGGTAGAAGGAACTGTAATTATTTCTGAGCCATCATTAGCTGTAGAAGCCGCCAGTACAGTTGGAAAGGTATTCCCACCATCAGTCGATAATAAAATATTTACAGAGGTACAATTTACAGATCCTGTATTCGTACCATTTACGCTCCATGTAACCGTTGCAGCACTTCCCGCATTCCATGTAATATTCGTATTAGGGGCTGTAACCTGGAATGGACCTGCAGTATTGGTGACGGTAACTACCATATCTGTAAACGCTGTTTGACCAATAGCCACAGGAGCAGTCGAGCTATAAGCATGATTATCTCTGACTGTTAACCGGAAGTTCAACGTTCTTGAAACGGAGCTCAATGCTTCTATGTTAGCTCCCGCGTCACCGCCCGGCAGTGGCGGAGTTACAAATAAACCGGAAAGGATGGTTGACAATTTAGGAAAGGTCCTTGTTGGAGATACTGAAGGACTGAATGATAACCAGTTTGGACCTGTTGTTTTTGTAGGAGATGCAACACTGCCTGATCCTGTTGTTGTTGAATTATCATTTTGCTCCCAGCAATACGTAAGCGCATCTCCATTCGCATCCGTTGCTGAACCAGTAAGTGCAAAAGGAGTACTGATCGGAATAGTATAGTTGCTCACCGCCCCAATAACAGGAGCTGTATTGCTAGCTGTAATGTCTGTAGATACCGGGCAGGTTTTAGTTGCTAAGTTAGCCTGTATTTGGGCTATCGAAACTTCATGAAATATATCAATAGAATGTGGCGCTACGTCATAAGAGGTGATTCCTGCATATCCCATTATGGTGATGCCGGAACCAATTTCCTTTTGTACTCCTGTGCCTTCATTTGACATTGAAAAGGTATGATTGGCGCCTAATTGATGACCGAACTCATGCACTACATAATCAATATCAAAATTATCGCCCATTGGAATTCCATCGGCCGGTGATGTGATGCCTGAACCCTTACCAAGTGAATTACTATTGGGTGGATCTACACAAACACAACCAATGCATCCGGCATTTCCACCACCGCCGGTAGCGCCAAACATGTGACCGATATCATAATTTGCATTTCCTATAACCGAAGTCAATGTTTTTTGCAATTGCAGATTCCAGCTTGATAAATTTGTATAAGGATCTGTGGATGGGTTATAATATATAACTGCTGTTGTGTTTGCAATCAGATTAAGGTGTACTGCAAGATCTTTTTCATAAACGCCGTTACAACGGGTAAGCGTTGCATTGAAAGCAGCCAAAACAAGTCCTACCTGCGTCGGGCTGGTAGCGCCAAAATAGTTTGCATATTCTCCATTACAGGACTGTGCAAGACGCAGCGTTTTTAGTTGCCCGGTCGAGCCGCCGCTCGCTGCTAATGCTTCACTTGAAATTTTTGAGCCTATATCAGATGCCATTTGCTTTTCATCTGTAGTACAGGTCCACGGCAATTTTCCCTTATCTCTGTGTGCCCTATAAACGGAATAAATTGCATGATCTTGAGAATAGGGCTCAATGAATTCGTTGTCTTTTTCTGTTCTGAAGACCATGGTTTGTACTCCTTGCGGAGAAATGCTCAATTTCAAAGTGGCATACTTATCTGTAATGCCTTTACCAGAATAAGCTCTGATCTCGGGAAACTGTGCCTGCAAATCTGGTTCAAAATTAGAAGCTTCAACTAGTTCAAATTGTTCCAGATTCCCATCCGCATTCGGTATGGAAATAATGGTAGAATTCTTAATGCGGTTAGCGCCGGCGACAGCAAATAATTCCTGCCTGAAAGGAGCGGCGTTTAAGTTAAATAATTTAAACTCTTTAGGATAGCTAAGCCTTGCAACAGCTTTATCCGTTGCAATAGCACTGCGGTTGTCATTGTTAGCGGACCAAAATCTGTCTGCCTGTGAAAAAGCTGAAGCAGTGGTTAAGGCCGACAATGATGCGAGTAGTATAAGTTTTCTCATGGTGCTTAAATTTCTGTTGGAGGAAAGGGTTATATATTGTCCGCAAAAAATTTGATATGGAAAATTTTCTTGTCAAGGGAAAAAGGGTATGATTTAATTTTCATGCTTAAACAGTTTAGCTGGTACTGGATGCGGGATGAGCAGAGGATATAGAAGGGATAAATGTAAAATATTCTTATCAAAGTCCCGCCATTTCTACCAAATTATCTTTTTTCTAAGTTCAACTAATTTCTTTTCCAGCAGATCGGTAAAAGGTCTGATTCTTCTATAATTCACGCTGTCTTCATTTCCATTTACAATGGAATGCTTTTCTTTTCCTTTTTCAATCGATATGGTAATATCAATTCCGTCATATAAAGCATGACCCGGATTACTTCGAATTTTGTCAAAGTCTCTGAGGTTGATTGGCTTGATCAACCTATTCCAAAAACTCTTTACTGTTTTTTCCTTTATCTTTTTTTCAACACCACGGCGCGCCCCCACATAAATAACAGAAGCTGCTGAAATATCCAGGCTTTCATAACTGCCGGATTTACCTCCCGAAGAACTGTATGATATCTTAGAGATCGGGGGATTTGCAATGTTTCTTATTTGTAAATGGCTATGGTCGGCCTGTGAGTAGAAGATAGCTGACACAAAATACAGGGTGACCGAAAATATCGTATTGCAACAGATCATTATTTTAAGCTTCAAATTTACAGCTTATGAGTCCAATCCATACGATTCGCTACGTTTGAAATGACAAGCAAGGAATGATGGGACGCTGGCGACGAAAAGAATCGACCATTTTATTTAGTGGAGTCTAGAAATCGGGGCGATTTTATTCCGATGACTCCAGAGCCCACGCGCAAGCCATTCGTGAGACTCATCAGGAAAGGAATCAGCGCGGCCTTCGATAATTGTAAGGATGAACCCCCGTAAGGAAGGAAAAAT
>VBAQ01000361.1 GCA_005883765.1 Bacteroidota bacterium | reverse complement strand
GTTGTTCTGACACGGCCTGCAAACAAGTGAGTGCTGTAGTTGTTCCCGGCGTGGATGTACCAAATGCCTTTACGCCGCAAAGCGGCGACGTGAATAATAAAATCTTTGTAAAGGGATTTGGGATTAGCAAAATGAAATTCATCATCTGGAATCGCTGGGGACAAAAAGTTTTTGAAACCAACGATAAAAATATTGGCTGGGATGGAAAATTTCATGGCACCCTTCAACCCATGGATGTGTATGCGTACACGCTTGATGTAGAATTCTTCGACGGTAAAAAGGTGACAAGAAAGGGAGACATAACTTTAATCAGGTAGTATGTGAGTTTTGAACCGGCGCAATGTATCTCATTTTGTTTCTTGCGCCTTGTGCCTTGTCCCTTATACCTTGTGCCTTTATATGAATGATTTGTACGAATTTTACAGGTCAAGCTAAAAAAAATTATGGTGACGACTGCGACAAAAACTGCTCTTACCTCCCGGCATATTGAAGACTTCAAAAAGATATTGGGAGAAAGATATGTTTTGATCGACGAAGAAACATTGCATAATTACTCGCACGATGAAACAGAGGACCTGCATTTTCCACCCGACGTCGTCTTAAAACCTCGCACGGCAGAAGAGATCAGCGCCATTCTCAGGATTTGCGATCAAAATAAAATACCTGTTACGCCACGTGGAGCGGGTACCGGCTTAAGCGGCGGCGCATTGCCACACCTGGGTGGCGTTCTCCTTTCTACAGAAAGAATGAATAGCATCCTTCATATTGATCACGAGAATTTGCAAGTGACAACAGAGCCGGGTGTGATTACAGAGGTACTACAACTGGAGTTAAAAGAAAAAGGATTGTTCTATCCGCCTGATCCCAGCAGTCGCGGCTCTTGTTTTATCGGTGGCAATATTTCAGAGAATAGCGGCGGCCCGAAAGCTGTGAAGTATGGAGTCGTCAAAGATTATGTGTTGAATCTCCAAATTGTTCTTCCAACGGGAGAAATTATCTGGACCGGAGCAAATGTGCTTAAGAATGCAACAGGTTATAATCTCACCCAATTAATTGTTGGCAGCGAAGGCACGCTGGGCATTGTCACCAAGATAGTTTTGAAACTACTTCCATTTCCAAAACATGATTTGCTAATGCTTGTCCCTTTTCGTTCAGCGGAAAACGCCTGCTCGGCAGTGGCTGCCATTTTTCGTGCTGGTTATGTGCCCAGTGCGATGGAGTTTATGGAAAGAGATGCATTGGATTTTGCAGCCCGGTATATTGAGAGCAATGCCGTGATCGTTGAAGATGATGTGCAGGCACATTTACTGATCGAAGTTGACGGAAATAATATGGATGTTTTAATGCAGGATATGGAAGGGATCGCTGGTATTGTGGCAGGGTTTGATTGCGGCGAGATCTTATTTGCCGATAATGAGCAGCAAAAAGCGGAATTATGGAAAATGAGAAGAAGGATTGGGGAAGCTGTTAAGGCACATTCGATTTACAAAGAAGAGGACACCGTCGTTCCAAGGGCCGAGTTGCCTGTTCTTCTCAAAGGAGTGAAAGATATTGGTAAGAAACATGGCTTCCATTCTGTTTGCTATGGCCACGCCGGCGACGGGAACCTGCATGTAAATATTATCCGTGGTAATCTTACAGAAGAGCAATGGAATGGTTCGTTAAAAGAAGGGATTATCGAAATATTTGAATTAGTAAAACGTTTGGGAGGAACGATCAGCGGTGAGCATGGAATAGGATTGGTACAGAAGGAGTATATGAACATTATTTTCGACGATACCCAAATGCGATTGATGAAGGAGATCAAGAAAATATTTGATCCAAATAATATTTTGAATGCGGGAAAAATCTTTGACTGATCTTTTTACAGCAAATATTGATTTGTATCGATCATCTTACCTGCTTGCAGCAAAGATCTTTAAACCACCCAAGAAACAAAGAGTCATAAATGACCTGCGATTGTGTTCACAGGATTAACAGGAATTATAAATTGTAAAATAAAAAAACTATGAATCGGTCTATTTCTATCCCTGATCATTTTATTGACGGTGGCTATCCAGTTGTCAGCGCAAGATGAAAAACAAGAAAGTGACAAAGGATTCAAAAAAGAAAATCTTTTTACCGGTGGGTCTGTCACGGCCTCTTTTTTTACCGGTGGGACTATTTTGGGAGCCAGTCCCATGTTTGGTTATAAGCTGGCAAATTGGGTAGATGCGGGCATCGCCTTTAACTATACTTACCAGGGTCGTCGCGATTATATTTATTTTAATGATAAGCTTCGTCAGCACGTATTTGGACCAGGAGTATTTGCAAGACTGTATCCTGTGAGATTTTTATTTGTCCAGGGGCAGTTCGAGCATAATTTTACTAATTTGACTTATACGGACCCGGGCGGTTTTAAAACCAAGGATAAGACGGACGCGAATTCATTACTGCTCGGAGCAGGAATAGCGCAAGGCAGGCAACGCGGTTCAAATACTTTTTTTTATCTGTCTGTGTTGTTTGATGTACTCAAAAATCCGAGCTCTCCTTACGTCAATAACGTCTATGATGGATCTGGAAATCCGCTAAGAACAGATATTGTTCCCATTGTGAG
>VBAQ01000129.1 GCA_005883765.1 Bacteroidota bacterium | reverse complement strand
TTCCTCTAACACATTGTAAATAGAATCCAGTTTGTTTGTGGCGTCCGGCTTCAGGATGCTTCTGTCAAAATCGAAGTAAACAGTTACAACATCTTCGGCCTTAATTACAATTTTCTCTTCCTGTTTTTCCTCGGGTTTCTTTTGCGTGCACAGGTCAGCATTTGCTAACTTGTCGGTCAACAGATCGGATTCATCTATACTGTCGATTTTCGATGAAGCTGTCGTATCCAGGTACAACTCTTTCTTAATGGCAAATGCAAGCGATTCATGATTATTGTTGCCGAGATCGAAAATGTATTTGCCATCACTATTTGTTGACGTCTTCCAGGTTTGTCCGGCGGCGTCTTTTAAAATCACTTCTGCATCGGCAAGGATGGAGTTATCCTGGCAATCACGCACTACACCTGCAAGACGTTTGCTTTTTGGCGCTTTTTTTATATTGTATGTTTCCAGGCAACATCCTTCGCCGCGGTCGGAGCTAAAGATCGCGTTACTTAGCAGCGTTGTTTTTTCCGGTGCGAAAAAGTAAATATCATCTCTCGAGGAATTAACAGGGTAACCTAAATTCTCAGCAGGCTTCCAGGTTGTTTCATTCCCCGTTGCCGCAAACAGATCATATCCGCCCATGCCCAACCTGCCGTTAGAAGAAAACACGAGTTGGGAACTGCTGGTATGATAAAAAGGAGCTTGCTCGTCAGCGCTTGTATTGATAGCTGACCCGACGTTAACAGGTTCGTCGGTCGTACCATCATTTTTTAAAGAAGCATACCAGATATCAAATCCGCCGGATCCACCAGGCCGGTCAGAAGCAAAGAATAAATATTTGCCATCAGTTGAGCAAAATGGCTGCTTGCTGCTGTAACCGTTAATGTTTACAGATGGGAGGAGTGCGGGTGCGCTCCAACCGGTATTTTGTCTTGAAGCGTAATATATCGATGAAATAGTTTTTCCTTGCGCATCCGGCAGGCGGGCATTTTCTTTTTTCCACTGCGAAAAGTAAAGATAGTTTCCATCGGCGCTAATCGTCGCTGCGCCCTGGTTAGTGATTGGTGTAGTGCGTAAAATGTCCGCTGGAAACATTTCCTGCAAACCGCCATCGTTCAAGGTAGCGTAAAATAAATGGCTATGATACGGATTGACTCCGGCTACCAGCAAAGAATCTGGTTGTGTGCTCGTGATCAAGAATTGATCGCCGCCTATGTGAGCCGCGGCAAATAAACCTTTTTCATTACTGTTTGGCGCATTCAGTTTTTGAGTCTTAACTAAGATCGAATCAGGTCTTGACAATTGTTGGCGGATAAAAAGTAATGTTTGCAATTCTTTTTCAGCTGCGTCTTTATACTGGGTGTGATCGCCGTCAGAACTTAAATACTGCTGAACCATTTGCCAGGCAGTATCGTAATGAGCAAGACTCCGTTCGCACACGGCACACCAGTATATCGCATCGGTGTATTGGGAAGGATTGTTCTCGGCGCATTTTCTATACGATGCCGCAGCTTCACGCCAGTAATTCGCCAAACGGTAACTCTCGGCTTGTTTAAAGAGTACCTCCGTACGTGAGACATTCGCATGCGTACCAGACATTCTTTTTCCTTTTATATTCAAAGGAAATTCGCTCACTCCAATTTGTTTTTTGGATGGGTTTAGATACTGCTCATACAAATTCGCGGCGGTGTAATATTCACCGGCTGCAAAATATTGATCGGCCAATTGCAGTGGACTCTTTACCTGTTGGCCCTGGGCTTGTGTCAAGCTTGCCCAGCAAATTAACAGTGCCAGGATACTGGCGGTTGTGCCAGCATTTGTCCTAAAGCTGTACACTTTTTTTCGTACCGAGTATAAAATATTATTCATAGCGTTTGGTCTGCTTGATCGTGTTTATTCAAATTAAAGCCTGGCACAACGCACAAAATCAAAAATGCTTCGGGTGCCAGAACGTTTGACATAAGTAAGGCTCAGCTCAAAACTGTTTGCATTCCGGGTCATTGCACCCAATTTGGATGTGTTTGCATCATAACTCAACCCAACAATAAAATTTCTCCAGTCAAATCCCACAAAAGGAGCAAAGGCGTCTTTCACCCGGTAATAAGCGCCAACCATCAGATCAGTTTCAGGATTTACATTTACTTGTACATATGTCCCGATCATGGTTTCACTTGCCGTACCCTGGTGCATGTACAACACATGCGGAACAATACTGGTACGTTCCATTAAATTAAAGCTTAGACCTCCATGGATCACGTAGCGCATCGGAATAGTGTTCAACTCGGCGCTTTGCGTCGAAATGATCGGATCCTTTGGCCTGTTGATATGGAAGACAGAAAAACCACCAAAGGCATTCGTTTTTTTATCTGGCGTCGCGTCAAAATACAAAGCGCCAGCGCCAATATCCAGCGTGGTAGCCGATGTTGTAGCAAAGGTCTCAGTCGTTGGGTTCGATGCATTGTAACCTGTGATCGGATTCCATTGTTCACCCCACTTGAATTTTGATTGATCAACGCGGCGGTTGATGATGCCCGCTTGCATAGCCAGCACTATGCGATGATTATTCTCATTACCGAATTTTACGCCTGAGTATGCAACAGAACCGTAGGCATTTAAATAATTAAAACCTCCATCACCAGCTGCCTGGTTGAGGAGATTTACGCCAAGCGCAATGTTTTTGTTGGTTCTTGCGTCGAATGATATCCCCATGGTTCGGTAAGGATTACTAATGCTTCCCCATTGAGTGCGATAGATGGCCGATGCACGATAATCGCCATCGCCGGTGCCGGTTAACGCTGGATTAATGTACATCGGGTACGTATAATTCTGCGTAAAGTGCGGATCGGTTTGAGCAACTGTTTTCAGCACGGTAAACAGCATCAAACAAGTCGCTAGCCAGGCGCAGCGATATATAGTTTTGTTTTTCATTTTAATCAGGACATTGGTAATTATTTGATTTGACATTCGTGTTCGCTAAATGTTACCTCAATTATTTTTATCTCAAAAGAGTTATTGAGCCTTTCAAATTGATGGTCCTTCCATCGGATAATACGGCTCTCAGCACGTAAACATAAACGCCTACTGGTTGCGGATCTCCTTTATGCTTTCCGTCCCAACCTTGTGTTTTGTTGTTGATCATTGCAATTTGCTGACCCCATTGGTTGAAAATGCGCATCTCAACTTTATCAATGTAGTTGCCGTAAACAAACAATATATCGTTCTTTCCGTCGCCGTTCGGCGTGAAAACATTTGGAACAAATACATCTTTATTTAAAGGCAAAACTTTGATTGTATATTTCTGTGCGATACCGGAACATCCGCCTATTACGGGCGTGGCTGTAACTGTTGCAGTCACCGGCACGTTGCTCCTGTTTATTGCAGTGAACGAAGGGACGCTCTCTGTCCCAGATGCAGGCAGGCCGATTGATGGATTCGAATTGGTCCAATTAACTACTGCTCCTGTGGTTTGAACAAAATTAAGGAGGGGCAATACGTCGCCATCATATACTGTCGTATCTGCTCTGATTGTTGTCGATGGCACTGCATTTACTTCAAGTGTGAACGTGGTATTGTTTGCGCACTGACCCGCCGAAGGTGTAAACGTGTATGAACTGTTCGTTGTGTTATCAACAACGGAAGGGTTCCACGTGCCGATTACGCCATTCGTCGATGTGCCAGATAATGTTGGCACTGTTGAGCCCATACAAATCGATTGGAAATTTCCAAAGCTGAAGGCGGGTGTGAGAATTGGATTGACGGTTACCGTGAAAATAAATGGTGTCACGCACTGTCCCGCTGCGGCGGTAAATATATAAGTTCCGCTGGACTGGTTATTGACGACAGATGGATTCCAACTACCCGCGATGCCATTGTCTGATGAGGACGGCAACGTGGGCACTGCATCGCCTGCACAGATGGTCAGGTTGTTGCCGATACTAAATACAGGAACCGCGTTTGGTGTTACCGTTACAGAAAATGTTACGGACCCCGTCACGCACTGGTTGGCTGCGGGCGTGAATGTGTAGGTGGCAGAATTCTGATTGTCCACTACAGAAGGACTCCATGTGCCAGTTATTCCATTTGATGATGTTGTTGGTAAAGTTGGAACGGTTCCTCCTGCACAAATGGTGAGAGTTGTACCGAAGCTGAATGCAGGTGTGATGTTTGGATTGACAGTAACAGCGAATGATGCACTCGTTGCACATTGTCCCGCTGTTGGAGTGAATGTATAGTTACCTGAATTCTGATCGTCTACTGACGAAGGATTCCATGTACCGGTTATTCCATTCGTTGATGTTGTTGGTAATGCTGGTACAGCTGCACCGGCACAAATAGTGAGATTCGCCCCAAAACTAAATGTTGGAGCAATATTCGGATCAACTGTAACAACAAATGATGCAGTCGTTGCACATTGTCCTGCAGTTGGCGTAAATGTGTACGTCGCGGAATTTTGATTGCTCACGGCTGAAGGATTCCACGTTCCCGTGATGCCGTTCGTTGATGTCGTTGGAAGGGTTGGCACAGTTGCTCCTGCACAAATAGTGAGATTCGGACCAAAGCTAAATGTTGGGACAACATTTGGATTGACTGTAACAGCAAAGGATGCGGTGGTTGCGCACTGCCCCACATTTGGTGTGAATGTATAAGAACCTGAATTCTGATTATCCACTGCAGAAGGACTCCATGTTCCGGTAATTCCATTTGTTGATGTTGTGGGAAGAGTTGGCACAGTGGCGCTGGCGCAAATGGTGAGATTCGTGCCGAAGCTAAATGTTGGGACAATATTCGGATTGACTGTAACAGCAAATGATGCAATCGTTGCACATTGTCCTGCCGTTGGGGTAAATGTGTATGTACCGGAATTCTGGTTGTCGACTACCGAAGGACTCCACGTTCCCGTTATTCCATTCCTTGACGTCGTGGGCAGTGTTGGTACGGCCGCTCCTGCACAAATGGAGAGGCTTGTGCCAAAGCTGAATGTTGGAGTGATATTCGGATTAACTGTTACACTGAATGTTGTCGTTGTTGCACACTGTCCCGCAGTCGGTGTGAATGTATACGTGGCGGAATTCTGGTTGTCGACTGTTGAAGGGTTCCATGTTCCGGTGATTCCATTTGTTGAAGTGGTAGGAAGAGCAGGAACAGTTCCGCTTCCACAAATTGTAAGACTGTTGCCGAAGCTGAATGCTGGAGTGACATTCGGATTAACGGTTACACTAAATGTTGTTGTTGTTGCACATTGTCCCGCAGTCGGTGTGAATGTATAGGTAGCGGAATTCTGATTGTCGATTGCAGAAGGACTCCATGTTCCGGTTATTCCGTTCGTTGAGGTTGTTGGCAACGCTGGCACAGTTGCTCCTGCACAAATCGTCAGATTTGCACCAAAGCTAAACGTCGGTGTAATATTTGGATTAACCGTTACAGTGAACGTTGTTCCCGTTGCACACTGGCCCGCATTCGGCGTAAAGGTATAGGTACCTGAATTCTGGTTGTCTACGACCGAAGGATTCCAGGTTCCATTTATTCCGTTCGTTGAAGTATTGGGCAATGTTGGAACAGTTCCTCCTCCGCAAATTGTGAGGCTCGTTCCAAAGCTGAATGTCGGTGTCGTCCTCGGTATTACAGTAATTGTAATAGTAATCGGAACGCCACATTGATTGACAGAAGGAGTGAACGTATAATTTCCTGTATTTTGATTGTCTACTGTTGACGGATTCCATGTTCCAGTCATCCCGTTATTGGATGTCGTCGGCAATATTGGAGCAGTGGTACCGGCACAAAACGGAGGAATGGCATTAAACGTTGGAACAAATATCGGATCTGATAAAATGATCCCCGTGTACAGATTCGTTGTACAGCCATTGATCTGAAGTACGAAATTGGAATAAAAACCTTTATTCAGTCCGCTGATAATAATTTGACCTGAGGCATTTGGCACATAGGTGCTGGGTCCAACAGCTACGCCGTCGTCTGTATAACTTAACTGGTAAGAAGCGCCGGGCACGAGGCCACCAATAGTGATCGAGCCCTGGTTACCGAAACAAGAAGAGGGATTTGTACATGATAGATTAGGTGATTGAATAGAACAGTAGGCCTTATAATTACTTCCGCCGTTATTCATTGTTACGAGATCGTTGCATAGTGTTGTGCTTGTGTTAGATCCCGACACGTCATAGTAAACTTCCAGCACATAGTTACCAGGAGCGTAGCTCGTCAGGTTTACCGGTGCATACGGACTTGTTGTGCCATCAGGAATAACTCGGTGCCATTTTTGATCACCTGCGACGCATGGACCACCAGTCGGAAATGTTCCGCTCCCGGTGTTACAATCCTCCAAAAAAGGAAGGTCAATTGAATTAAATGCCCCGGGTACGCCGCTTTGCAAATACACACGATAAAACATCCGCACACTACACACGTTTGACGAAGCGGGATTTTTAAAGGTCTTTACTTGTGCACCCCGAAGTATGAGTGTGCCCGAGTTTTGAGTATGGACTCCAAAATTATTATTGTCAAATACATTTCCTGTTGGTCCTATGAGATCAGCAACGTTACCTGACGTGTTGAAGAAATTACTCTGGTTACAATCGGAAATCCAAACAGCTGATGCAGTTGTTCCAAAGGATTGAGCCTGGGTGTAGTTACAAAAGAGTATAAGGAGGATGGCTCCTACAAAGGAAATTGGATTTGTTTTCATTAGAACGCAATTGATTCGGATTATACCTATGCGAAGCTCGTATTGGTACAATAGCCTAGTAAACGGTTTTCGCTTTAAAAAATTGTACAAAGCCGAGGGACTCTTACACAAAGCAGATAGGGGTTTTCGCTGATAGGCCCGTAATTTTTTAGCTGTTTGGAAGTCTATTACGAACTATTTTACAGCAGCACTCGGTAATTTTTGTGTGGCCCGGGCTTTTATTGTGAGAAGAATCTTTTCTGCGTGCTCTCTTGAATTTTCTATAAATAAGCGGTGCGTATTCATTCCGCCGCAAATGACTCCGGCGATGAAGATGTTATTTACATTCGTCTCATATGAAATTTCGTCGTACACCGGCTTCATAATTTCATCATCAGATAACTGGATACCAAGTTTTCTCAAAAGATCAAGGTTGGGCTGATAGCCCGTCATAGCAAGCACCCAGTCGTTTTCAGTACTAATTTTGCCTCCCAGTGTTTGGATGTCTACTTCATGCTCGCGGATTTCTTTTACTGTCGAATTAAAGTATGCCTTGATCGAGCCTTCATTGATGCGATTAACAATATCCGGTCTCACCCAGTACTTTACTCTTTCACCAATTTGACCGCCACGAATTACCATCGTCACTTCGGCTCCTTTTCTAAACGTTTCCAGTGCAGCGTCAACGGCAGAATTGTTCGCACCAACGACCATGACTTTTTGAAATGCGTAAAAATGTGGGTCCTTGTAATAGTGCGTCACTTTTGGAAGATTCTCGCCAGGCACATTCAGCAGGTAAGGAATATCATAAAATCCTGTAGCAACGATGAGGTAGTCAGCGATATAGATGTTTTTGTTAGTAATCACTCTATATCTTTCTTGTTCTCCGTCCTCAGCGGCACCTTTCACATCAATGACTTTCTCAAACAAATGAATATTGACATGATGCGAGATTGCTACGCGGCGATAATATTCCAGTGCTTCGGGACGAATAGGCTTTGCATTATTGGATACAAAAGGAATTCCACCGATTTCGAGTCGCTCTGACGTTGAAAAAAAAGTCATGTTAACCCGGTAGTTGTATAAAGAATTGACAAGACATCCTTTTTCAAGTATTAAGTAGTCTAAACCTGCTTTCTGTGCTTCTAATGCGCAGGCCAGGCCGATAGGGCCGCCGCCAATAATGATAATTGTGTGATGTTTCGTCTCCATTTCAACAAAGATACTCCAAAGGCGTTCTCTGATTGCTGATGTTGTCTTTGCATATTGGTTGCTGGTAATTGGCGTGTGAAGCGCGATTGCTTTTGTCACGCAAAATTCGCACTGTCGTTATGTCCTCAGTGTACATCACGTGACCAGAAACAAGCGACCAGAAACCTGCAACTAGTGACCAGCGACCAATTAGGTTTTATCCCTCTTCTCACATATTTTTGCCTCCCGAAATCCCGATAGCTATCGGGACGAGACAAAATTTGAAAAACAAAGCATGGCAAGACAAATCGCATATCGTGAGGCTCTTCGTGAAGCGATGGTCGAAGAAATGAGAAGAGACGAAAGAGTTTTTTTAATGGGTGAAGAAGTTGCGGAATACAATGGTGCGTACAAAGTTAGCCAGGGCATGCTGGCCGAGTTTGGCCCGAGGCGTGTGATTGATACTCCAATATCTGAATTGGGGTTTACGGGTATAGGAGTAGGTGCTGCGCAAAATGGCCTGCGTCCAATTATTGAATTCATGACGTGGAACTTTGCCAACCTTGCCTTAGACCAAATTCTTAATACTGCCTCTAAAATGCTTGCCATGAGTGGCGGACAAATTTCATGTCCGATCGTATTCCGTGGACCGAGTGGCTCAGCAGGTCAACTGGGAGCACAACATTCTACTGCTTACGAAAATATTTACGCGAATATCCCGGGACTAAAGGTTGTCTCACCCAGCAATGGATATGATGCGAAAGGATTATTGAAGCAGTCAATTCGGTATGAAGAAGACCCTGTGATATTTATGGAAAGCGAAGTATCGTACGGTGACAAAAGCGAAGTGCCAGAGGAAGAATATTACATTGAATTAGGGAAGGCGGATATAAAAAAACAAGGAAGTGATGTCACTATTGTTTCATTCAACAAAATGATGAAAGTTGCAATGGCTGCAGCTAGCGAATTAGAAAAAGAAGATATTAGCGCAGAAGTAATTGATCTGAGAACTGTTCGTCCGCTTGATTGGATGACAATTTTGGAAAGCGTGAAAAAAACCAATCGCCTGGTGATTGTTGAGGAGCAGTGGCCCTTTGGCTGCGTTTCTTCCGAAATCACTTATCAAATACAAAAAGAAGGGTTCGATTATCTCGATGCTCCTATTCGCAGAATAACTGCGGCCGATGCTCCTTTACACTACGCTCCAAATCTTGTGGCCCTCGCCTTGCCGGATGTTCCCCGAACAGTGAAATTGGTGAAAGACGTCATGTACTTAAACAAGTAAAAACATTTCCAACCAGCAGCCGACAACGTCAGTGAAGTACTGACATATACCTTTTCTCCTCCATATTATCGGATCATTATTTCTTTCAAAAAGATTTACCCACGGCATGCAGCGTTTCACTTCTAAACTGCATCTTTGTTATGGTTTTTCATAGGATATTGGATTTTAAAACGAGGCTGGATTTCTATCCGGCCTTTTTTTTGACCGCGGATTTATAGGATTGCGGATTTATAGGATTTAGATATGATTTCCCGAATTTTTCATTTATCAATTGCTTATTGGGAATTGCCTATTGCTTATTTATCCCTTGTTCCTTCCTTTCTTTACTTTTCCCAACTAACCTCCCTTACGCAAATGGCGGATATATTGATCATTGATGATGAAAAAGCAATTAGGAAAACGTTGAGCGAAATTCTTTCGTTTGAAGGCTATAAGATCGATGAAGCTTCAGATGGCGAAGAAGGTTTGAAGAAATTCAAAGATAGAAATTATGACGTTGTTTTATGCGACATAAAGATGCCGAAGATTGATGGGATCGAATTTTTGCAAAAAGCCGGGGAGAGCAATCCGGATATTCCTATCATTATGATCTCGGGCCACGGTAATATTGAAACGGCGGTGGAGGCTGTAAAAACCGGTGCTTATGATTATATTTCCAAACCACCCGATCTGAATCGTTTACTGATCACCATCCGCAATGCGATGGACAGAAGCAATCTTGCTTCAGAAGCTAAGGTGCTGAAGAAAAAAGTGAATAAGGTCCAGGAAATGATCGGTCACTCAGCACCGATAAAAAAAATAAAAGAAACGATCGATAAAGTAGCGCCTACCGAAGCAAGAGTCATGATCACCGGCGATAACGGAGTCGGTAAAGAATTAGTGGCACGATGGATCCATGAAAAAAGCAATCGTGCCAGCGGCCCGTTGGTAGAAGTGAATTGCGCAGCCATTCCCAGCGAGCTGATCGAAAGTGAATTATTTGGTCATGAAAAAGGTTCCTTTACGTCGGCCATCAAGCAACGCATCGGAAAATTTGAGCAGGGTAATGGCGGTACCCTTTTCCTGGATGAGATCGGTGACATGAGTTTGAATGCGCA
Organism: Bacteroidota bacterium; assembly: GCA_005883765.1. Taxonomy (GTDB): domain Bacteria; phylum Bacteroidota; class Bacteroidia; order Chitinophagales; family Chitinophagaceae; genus VBAU01. The sequence goes on along the minus strand of VBAQ01000129.1, from coordinate 8,289 downwards.
GGCAAAGGTGTTGAGGGCCTTGCAGGAGGGCAAGATCACAAGGGGCGGAGCCGATAAAGATATTAATGTCGATGTTCGTGTAATAGCCGCCACGAATAAAGATCTATTGAAAGAAGTGGAGGCGAAAACTTTCCGTCTCGATTTATACCACCGTCTCAGTGTTATCATTATACACGTGCCCTCTTTAAATGAGCGAAAAGATGACATTCCTCCCTTGGTCGATCAATTTCTCACTGACATATGCACTGACTATGGTATCGCAAAAAAAACCATTGATGATGAAGCGATAAAACTGTTGGAGGATTATGATTGGACCGGTAATATCCGTGAACTGAGAAATGTTGTCGAGCGACTTGTTATTCTTTCAGGCAAAACAATTACTTCGGAAGATGTGAAGAATTACGTGGTGCCAAAATAGTTACTGGCTGCTAGTTACTAGTTGCTGATTTGATACCAGTTGAAGTTCACAAGTCATTTGCATAGAATGACGACCAGTGACTGGAAACCAGTAACCGGCAACAAGCACCAGCCATCCATCTTTGCAAAACTTTGCATTTATAAATTTTTGTGGGCCAATTAATGTAATAAATTTGCCCGCTTAAATCAAGGATATGCCCCTACAGCATTTATTGTTCATTTACATGATCGGCACACTGATTGTTTTTTTACCCTCTTTTGGTTTGGCAAAATTGTTCGAAAAGGCTGGCGTGCCTGGGTGGAAAGCATATGTTCCTTTTTACAACACGTGGGTGATGGAAACGCTTGCCCACCGGCCACGCCATTGGGTTTTTTGGCAATTCATTCCTGTAGTCGGTTGGTTCATCAGTCCGGGCATCTTTATTGAGTTTGTAAAGTTGTATGGAAAATTTTCTGTCGGCTCGCATATCCTTGCCGCCTTGCTGGCTCCTTTGTATTTTCCTTATCTGGCCTACTACAAGGACGTGAAATACATCGGCCCTGATGCGGCAAAAAAACATAAAAAAACTGCGGCAAGAGAATGGTTCGACGCGGCCATATTCGCTATTGTTGCAGCTACTCTCATTCGCACATTTATTTTCGAAGCTTACACTATTCCCTCCGCCTCCATGGAAAAAACTTTGCTCACCAATGATTTTCTCTTTGTGAGTAAATGGAGCTATGGACCGCGGCTTCCTAATACGCCGCTGTCAATTCCATTTATTCACAATTATATTCCGGGCGGCAGCTGGAAGTCTTATTCCACATTGATAAGAATTCCCTACATACGCTGGTGGGCTTCCCCGGTAAAAAGAAATGATGACGTGGTTTTCAACTTTCCCGAAGGTGATACTGTGATCAATAAACCCGACTACCAATCAGCAAGACCCTACTATAATTTCATCCGCGAGTTGAACGGAACATGTTCGGATGAGAAAAGACAACAGATACTTAACGATCCTGACCTGCCAATAGCTGTACACCCGGTTGATAAGACGGATAATTATATTAAACGCTGTGTTGGTATTCCGGGAGATTCACTAAAGCTTATAAATGGAATTCTGTATGTCAATAATGAGCCCGCGTTTGTATCGCCCACTTCGGCGACGTTTTATGTTTTTAAAACAAACAACGTAATGATCGATGAGGACCAATTGCGCGACGCCGGGGTAAAACTCAACCAGCAGGATGAAGACCCCGATTTTTCTCCGGGTACTGGTTACGCCTATCGCATTAATCTGACACTTGGTGAGGTTGAGAAATTGAAAAAAATTCCCGGAGTGATCCCCGGTTCAATAACGAAAGAAGTTGATTCTTCTGGCAATGGTGCGGTTTTTCCGTATGATACAACTTATTTTAAATGGTCAGTAGACAATTATGGGCCGATATGGGTTCCCAAAAAAGGCAGCACAATAAATTTAACTCCTCAGAATATAGACGTGTACAGACGATCCATTGAGGTCTATGAAAAAAATAAATGGGAGCAGAGAGATGGAAAGGTTTTCATCAATGGAAAAGAAAGCCCGACTTATACTTTCAAAATGGATTATTACTGGATGATGGGAGATAATCGTCACAAATCACAGGATTCACGTTTTTGGGGATTTGTACCAGAGGACCATGTGGTAGGCAAGGCATCGATTATCTGGTTTAGTTGGGAACACGGTCCGCGCTGGAATCGATTGTTTAGATTTGTAAAGTAAGAGAAGGCACAAGGTACAAGACGCATTTCGAAAACTTGAACCTTGCAACTTGATCCTTGTGCCTTGAGTCTTTTTAAAATTATGAAGAAAGAGAAATTTGAATTTTCATTTGAAGTTTACGATAGCATTGACGAGCTGAATGAAAACGACAAATGGTTGTTGAATGAAGCCCGCCATGTAACAAAAAGAGCGTACGCTCCATACTCAAAATTTTATGTTGGAGCGGCGGCCAAACTTTCAAATGGAAAAAAAGTAACAGGTACCAACCAGGAAAATGCTTCGTTTCCCGTGGGTATTTGCGCGGAAAGAGTCTTGCTGGGCGCAGCATCGTCGTTATATCCCGACACCTCAATCGAAACTATTGCCGTTAGTTATCAAAGCACCATAGTCAAGAGCGATCATCCTATTTCCCCCTGTGGCATGTGTCGCCAGGCTTTGCAGGAGTTTGAGTTGAGAATGGAAAAACCGGTTCGTTTAATACTGGCGGGCATGGAAGGGAAAGTTTACGTTATAAATTCGGCAAGCCAGCTATTGCCGCTGGCATTTACGAACGAGGAACTAAACCCCCTAACCCCCTAAAGGGGGAACTAGAATCTCGTTCATCAAAGAAAAATGCTACATTTTTTTTCAAAGCCGAATATTCTCTCAATAAAGAAGCCTAGGTGCACGCAGTGAAGCACTGCGTTATGATGAGCTGTGATCGCTGTGATCAAATTAAAAAGAGAACTTGTCCTGAAGAGTTGATCTTTTAAGCCCCTTTAGGGGTGGGGGTTTTAGAATAAAGTCTGCACACCGTACGCCACTTTCATTTCATGTTCCAACAACCACTTCTTTCGCCACAGTCCTCCTGAATAACCAACTAATTCTTTATTGGCTCCAATTACGCGGTGACAGGGAACAATGATACATACATTATTTTTTCCGTTGGCAGCGGCGACGGCTCTCGTTGCTTTTGTATCACCGGTGCGGCGCGCCAGCTCAATATAACTGATCGTTCGTGCAAAAGGAATGGCCATTAATTCGTTCCAGACTTCCTGTTGAAAAGAAGTGCCCTGCTGGTTGATTGGTAAATCAAACTTTCTTCGCTGTCCATTGAAATATTGAATTAATTGCTCGATGCATTGGATCAGCATAGGCGATAGATTTTTTTTCCTGCTTTCAATTCTTTGTGTCTTGTCATTAAAAATGATCTCGGTTATATAGTCATCGGTTCCGGAAATTTTTAAAGGCCCGATAGGTGAATGGTAATATGTGGTCTGTATCTCCATCGTTATTCGTACTCTGTTTTTCTTGGTGGTAACAAATATAATAAAGTAAGACCGACGCATATTGTGATGCTGGCCACGGCGCTAAAAAGCGAGATAACGAAAGCAGAGATGTAAAATACATTGCTCACGTAATACTGTTGCGTAAGTTTCGTCACAAAATGATGGGTCAATTTATAATCTACAATTCTTCTTTTATGGCTTGCATATAACCAAATCAGTAACCAGGCAAAGGATGGTAGCCAGATTGCGAAAGCGTAAAAGGTTACGGCCGGCTTTGCATGCTCTACAGTAATAATGTAATCACCTAAGACTCCGGTGGGATAGGGAAGAAATGCTATCGTCATCAGGAAAAAAACATTCAGCAGGTTGAATACATGATTTGTTCGCTTGAAAAGCTTAAACAAATAGTGATGATTGGCCCAATAAATTCCGATTATCACAAAGCTGAGGAAATAAGCAAAATATTTTGGCCATTGCTGCCAGATATAGTGCATCAGGCTTTGATTTTTTAGATCATCGTGGGAAGGGACTTTAATTTCTATGATGAGTAAGGTAATGGCAATTGCAAATACTCCGTCACTAAACGCTTCAAGTCGTGACGTAGATAACTCTGAACTATTATCGCTCATAATTTAACTATGACTTTGCTCTGTAAGCTAATGCAAAATAGCAACCGGCGAGTCAGGAGATGCAAATTTTTGATGAGTAAAATTAATGCAGTACAAGAGTCCTGACGATGAATGTAAGGTCTGACGACTCTGACGAGTGTCAGACTCCGTCAGAGATGCCGACCGAAGCGTCGGCATGTGACGCAACAGACTCCGAGCAGGATTACTGAGGCTGGGAACATAATTTATTTCACACATTTTTTTCTTTGCCTTACCTTAAGGAAAATTTTGTCGTATGAATCCATCACAAAAGAAGAAAAATCTTTCGCGTCGCTCTTTTATCAAAAACACATCGATTATAACGGGGAGCTTTTTCATTGTGCCACGACATGTTTTAGGCCGTGGATTTATTGCGCCAAGTGATAAATTGAACATTGCAGGAGTTGGTTGCGGTGGCAAGGCTGAAGTAAATCTTCCTTACGCATTTAACAATGGTGCGGAAAATATAGTGGCCTTGTGTGACGTGGATGATCGTATGGCAGTGAAGGCAAGGGAAAAATGGCCCACCGCACCCTACTACAGAGATTACCGGGAAATGTTGGATAAAGAGGGCAAGCATATCGATGCGGTGATCGTAACAACACCTGATCATATGCATGCCATCATTGCATTATCCGCGATGCAACTCGGCAAACACGTGTATTGTGAAAAACCGCTAACACATGATATTTATGAAGCAAGAATATTAACCCAGGCGGCAAAAAAGTATAAGGTAGTAACACAAATGGGTAACCAGGGCAGTAGTGGCGATGATACGCGCAAGGTAGAGGCTTGGATACAAAGTGGTTTAATTGGAGATGTGCATACAGTGCATGTTTGGACAAACCGACCTGTCTGGCCGCAGGGCATTCCTACGCCCACAGGAAAATTCGACATACCAAAGGAATTGAGTTGGGATCTGTGGCTGGGGACAGCTCCACAAAGAGATTTTAATCCGACCTATCTTCCTGCAACGTGGCGGGGTTGGGTTGATTTCGGAACCGGTTCCCTTGGTGATATGGGTTGTCATTTTGTCGATGTTCCTTACCGTGCATTAAAACTGGGCTATCCAAATGCAGTTGAGTGTAGTGTGGGTGAAGTATGGACCGGATTTTTCCAGGAGGCAGTTTATACAGATAGTTATCCTCCTTCTGCAAAAATTCACATTCATTTTCCTGCCAGGGAAAAGATGGTACCCGTTGAATTGATCTGGTATGACGGCGGAATTAAACCGGAACGACCCGCCGAGCTTTTACCTGACGAAGAAATGGGCGAATGGAATGGCGGAATGATCTTCGAAGGCACCAAAGGAAAATTGATGGCCGGACTGTTTGGTACAAAGGCTACTCTGCTCCCGAGCTCAAAAATGAACGACGCTAAGTTCCCGAAACCAACAAGAACGTCTGTAGAAAAAGGATCAGAGGGACATCAGACACAATGGACAAACGCCTGCAAAAAAGGTTATGGAACTTACACGAGCTCGTCGTTTGATCAGGCCGGGCCGCTGACCGAAACTGTTTTGATGGGCAACCTTGCCGTCCGCAGTTACAACTACAGTGAAAAAGACGCTAAAGGAAACAATGTATATCCCGGCAGAAAAAAATTATTGTGGGACGGGGCCAATATGAAGATCACCAATTTTGATCCCGCCAATCAGTTTGTCAAAAGAAATTACCGGGGTGGCAGACAGCTTGAACTTTGAATCACTTTCAAATCAAGATTGATTTTTTCAAAATCCGATTATGACAAATAACAGAGAAAATAACTTTTCAAGAAGAAAATTCATAAAGAATGCTTCTTTGGCCACTGCTGGTTTTTTTATTGTTCCCAGACATGTGTTGGGGCGTGGATTCGTTGCACCCAGCGATAAATTAAATATTGCCGGGATCGGAGCGGGAGGAAAAGGCGAAAGTGATCTGTTCGAATTTTCAAAAAGTCCTAACGCAAATATTGTTGCGCTTTGCGATGTGGATGACAGGCAATGTAAAAAATCGAGAGAGCGTTTTCCGAAAGCAAATTATTACAAAGATTTCCGGGAGATGCTCGATAAAGAAAAAAAGAATATTGATGCCTGCTCGGTGTCAACACCAGACAATACACACACGGTTGCTGCTTACGCCGCCATGCAATTGGGTAAACATGTCTATGTTCAAAAGCCATTAACCCATGACATCTATGAGGCGAGGTTGTTAACTGAGTATGCCAGGAAAAATAAGATCGTTGCGCAAATGGGAAACCAGGGAGCCAGCGGTGACGGCGTAAGACAAATGCAGGAATGGTACAATGCGGGAGTCATCGGTGATGCTCATACAATATATGTATGGACCAACAGGCCCGTGTGGCCGCAAGGATTTGGCAAACCAAAAACAACTGCTGCTGTGCCGCCTGAACTGAAGTGGGACTTATGGCTTGGGCCCGCAAAATGGCAAGAATACCGTGAGGGTTATGTTCCTTTTAACTGGCGGGGATATTGGGATTTTGGAACAGGGGCTTTGGGTGATATGGGTTGTCATTTAATTGATCCGGCATTTAAAACTGTTGGACTCGGTTATCCTTCTGAAGTGGAGTGCAGTGTCGCGGCGATATATGAGCAAATGTGGACGCCATCATATTATCCCGATAGTTGCCCGGCAGCTTCGTCAATCACATTAAGGTTTCCTGGAAAAACTGGCAAACCAGATGTAAAAATGCATTGGATGGATGGCGGCATCAGGCCTGAACGCCCTGATGAACTCGGTCCCGATGAACCGATGGGAGACGGAGATGGAAGTGGTGGAGTTATCATTGAAGGAACGAAAGGGAAAATGATGTGTGGCACTTATGGCAGCGATCCGAAATTGCTTCCTACATCGCGAATGAAAGAAGTAAACGTTCCAAAGACCCTGGCTCGTGTTCCCGAAGGACATTACATCCAATGGGTAAACGCCTGCATTGCCGGTCATGGAAAAACAGAATTGAGTTCTCCGTTTGATTATGCAGGACCTTTGACAGAAGCGATATTGATGGGAAATCTTGCGTTGAGAAGTTGGAACATAAAAGATTCAAAAGGCAAGTTTACCGGCCGCAAAAAGCTTTTGTGGGACGCAAAAAATATGAAGATCACCAATTTTGACGAAGCGAATCAGTTTGTGAAGAGGGAGTATAGAGAAGGGTGGGGGCTGCATGTTTAGTCGTGAAAAGTGAAGGGTAAAATGTGATACGCCAATTTCACGTCTCACGTTTCCCGTTTCACATTAATCACTGACGAGTTTTCCCGACTTCTTCAAGTACCTCGCAATAAAGTAAAGGATCAATAATCCGACAAGAATGGAAATAAAAACGGGAAGATTTTTGTGGAAATCAAATCGGTCCTCGTGAAAATAAAAATGTTTCATCACTATCAGCAGAGCGCCGGTCATCCAGATATAGGTTGAATTATACTCGCGAATAATCACTCTTTTCCACTTGAAGTGCATGCTGCGCAATGTTTTTCCAATTCCATTGAAGTTGATGAGCCAGCGATTGACACGACGGCAATACTCATCGTACTGCTCGCCAAATTTATTTCGTAAGTAATTTTCTTCGGCCAATACGATCGCCTGCCAGAAAAATAAGAAAACAGGTGTGAACACTGCCATAAACAGAAACGAGTTAGACGCAATTCCCAATCCCACAAGGATAAGAATGTTCCCTACATATAACGGATTGCGGCAATGAGCAAAGATTCCCGTCGTCACAAGATCTTCTGCGTAAACTCTTCTATCCTTTCCGCCGCGAATGATATAAACCAATCCGATGGTGATCACTCTTACCAGTTGTCCAACGAGCGTTACACTAAAGCCGATGATCATGGCGGTGATCGGATTAGTAAATACTTCCCACGAAGGAATAAATAGAATCAGGTAAAAAAGAGGAAAAATTCCGTTGCGATTGCGAAAGAGGAAATTACCGAGCTTTATCATTAAGAAGATTCTCGTTTATGACTATTGTTTTTGTTTAGTAGTTCACAGCATCTCCAACTTAACTGCTCCCTAAATCCCCAATGAAATTTTTTTAATCATTCCGATAATTTCCAACAGGTTAATGTTAGGAGTCTTCCTGAGCCCCCTTTAGGGGGTTTGGGGGCATTCTATTTCACCGCGATCATCCCGCTGAAATTATACCATTTGAAAAAAGTATCCACGTAACGAAAGCCTGTGTGTAGCAAAAGCTCGCGATTTTCCATCAGTTTGTAAG
>VBAQ01000360.1 GCA_005883765.1 Bacteroidota bacterium | reverse complement strand
CGGTGATACCGCATGGAGCCATCCTTCCAATTCTCATTCTGTTCAATATGCAAGCCTTGAACCTGGTCGTTACCAGTTTGAAGTAAGAATGCTGGGATGGAATGGAAGTTATGGACCAATTACCTCGTTTTTATTTACGGTAAAACCACCTTATTGGAAAACCTGGTGGTTCTATTCCTTGATATTTGTTTCAGTAGCCATCATACTTTACGGGTTTTATCGCTATCGGATTCGCCAATTGATGAAGATGCAGAAAATGCGTAATAAAATAGCAACCGACTTGCATGATGATATCGGATCAACTCTTACCAACATCAGCATATTATCGGAACTAGGCAAAAAAAATCTTGAGCAGCCGCAGGCAGCTGAAAAATTACTTCAGCGCATCACTGAAGAATCTGTTGCTTCTCAGCAGGCACTGGATGATATTATCTGGAGTGTGAATACAAGCAATGATAACATGCAAGAATTGCAGGCGAGAATGAGAAGATATGTTGCGGAAGTTTTTGAGAGCAGCAATATTTCCTGTCAGGTCAATTTCGAAAACACGACCGAGGGCGGTAAGCTGAACATGGAACAAAGGAGGGATCTCTATCTTGTTTTTAAAGAATGCATGAACAATATTCACAAACACGCATCGGCTAAAAATATTTACATAAAGATCGCTGTCAGCAATGGTATTCTCAATATGCTGATCGAAGATGACGGCAAAGGATTTAACCCGAACATTACCACTCATAGAAACGGCTTAAAAAATTTACAAACAAGAGTAAAAAAATGGAATGGCGGATTGAAGATTGATACAGCTACTGGAAAAGGCACAAGAATTGAAATTATGATGCCCGTAAAAACCTCACTACTCAAATGAGTGGTTCATTTGTGTTTATTTGATTTTACTTTCGGATAAACAAAATTAACTCTACTGTTGTAGCACTATTACGGCATTGCAAGTCTTACAGTAATTTATGCTACCAGCCATGAACAATAACCATTTTATTCATCAGTAAAAAATTAAAAATGGAAACAATGACCGTCAAGCCAAGGATGATTTCTTCAAAAGAAGGAGACAAATACATTATTTTGGGACATGAGGTAACCGTAAAGCTTCATAGCGGGGAGGACAATAATAATTTCGTTTTTGAACTGATTTCACCGCCTGGCTCAGGGATTCCGCCACATGTTCATAACAACGAGGATGAGGTACTTTATGTATTGGAAGGCGAGTTTGAAGTGATGATTGGAGAAGAAGTATTTAAAGCAACCGAGGGAGACTGTTTAAATTTTGTTCGTAGCATTTCCCATGCGTATACAAATACCGGAACGACAGATGCAAAAACACTTTGGTATGTAAGTCCAGGTAGAAGCTTTGAAGAATTTTTTGGTGAACTTAGCCAGTTTCCTCCCGGACCTCCGGACATGGAAAAGTTTACGACACTATGTGGGAAGTATGGAATGAACTTTTTAGCATAATTGAAGACTTGAATATAGTTTGCCCGTTAATTCAAAAGTATGCCCATTAAGATCGTAATATTTGAAGACAATGACCGTTTGCGTGAATCGCTGGTCGCTTTGTTTAAAGGAATGGACGAGTATGAAGTAACCGGTGATTACAACAATTGCAATGACGCGGCCACGATAGCGAGAGTTTACAAACCCGACGTAGTACTGATGGATATTGATCTTCCGGGCGAAAGTGGAATCAAAGGGGTCTTTAAAATCAAAGAAAGTTATCCGCAGTCTGCGATTATTATGTATACAGTCTTTGAAGATGATGAAAAATTATTTCAATGCCTGTGCGCAGGGGCCAATGGATATTTACTGAAAAAAACTGCTCCGTCAAAATTGATAGACGCGATCGAGGAAGTGATCCAAGGCGGAGCGCCTATGAGTCCTTCCATTGCAAGGAGAGTATTGAACAGTTTTCAACATGGCAAGAGCAATCGCTACCATCTTTCAACCCGGGAAGTTGAAGTGCTGAATCTCCTCACCAAGGGATACAGCACAAAAATGATTGCCGCCGAATTAAAGATCTCCTTTGACACAGCACGCTATCATTTAAAAAATATTTACAACAAACTCCACGTCAACTGCGGCAAAGAAGCAATTGCGAAGGCACTGGGAGAACGCATAGTGTAGAGCCCATCCCGGCCTTCCCGAAGGGAAGGAGACCCATTCACAGAGCCGCAGTTGCAATTACTCATTTAAGTAATGAATAGTCTTTCATCCCTGAACGTCCGTGGCCCGCTTGACGAACGCTTTCCTTCTCGACGCCTGCCTATCAACGAGCCAAATTGGAAGCCATTCGTTTCAACATGAAAAACGTTCAAGCTTTACATACACCTCAAATAAGTTGGCCTTGTGCGTCGATGGCCTTCCCTTTGGGAAGGTCGGGATGGGCTTCCTACTCAAAAAGGTAGTTGACTTCTGCTGCACTTCATCTCAATTTTGGCTAGCAATTTCTATTGCCTCGTTCCAACTCAC
>VBAQ01000358.1 GCA_005883765.1 Bacteroidota bacterium | reverse complement strand
ATAAAAATAACGCCGTATCTCCTTGAATCATTTTGTAAATATCCAAACTCGATAGTTGAAAACGTTTTGTTAAAAACATGGATTGATGTTGAGACAAAAATTATATAGCGCCGGATTATTGATCTATTGTTCATTGCTCACTGTCGGTAATATTCAAAAAGGATCAGACATCGGAACAAAAAATGTTACCGATAACAATACAATAGTTTCACAAGAGCCCGTTCTTAATCTGCCCGGTTTTGATTTGAATCCAACTGCTTTGCAGTTTGCGAAAGAGTATGTCAAAAAGAATACGTGGGGTTTAGAAAAACTTAAAAAAAGAACCCAGTCCAAGTTTAGCATCATCAATTCAGCTTTTTCTAAATACAATATACCACCTGAATTGAAATATATGGCCATTGTAGAATCGAATTTAAACCCGGATACAGTTTGCAACAGCACCGGTGCAACAGGCATCTGGCAATTGATGCCTATTACAGCCTGTGAACTTGGATTAAAAATTACCAATGAAGTTGATGAACGCCTCCATGTTTATAAAAGTTCAACGGCAGCAGCAAAATATCTCAAACAATTATATGCTGAATTCGGAGATTGGTTATTGGTAGTAGCTGCATATAATTCAGGTCCGGCTAAAGTTGCCCGTGCAATAAATTTATCAGGCTCTCGTAATTTCTGGCAACTGCAAAATTTTTTACCGGCAGAAACGAGAAATCATGTAAAAAGATTTGTTAGCATCCTTTATTTTTTTGAGGAACAAAACAAAACAGCCATATAACAAAATAATAAGTAAAAACTCGCACACATTGGCGTCCACGACAACCTCAATACAAGGCCCCGCTTGCAAATGCCTGCAAGAATTAGAAAATAATTGAGCCCTTGCAACTGCAATGGCTTTCTTTTTTTTAATTTGTATCTTCCTCATTTAATCAAACACATTATGCGTAAACTTTTCTTCACCACGTTGTGCTTGTTATTTATTACAAGCATTCAAGCGCAGGTAAAAAAAGCGATCACACATGAATCGATGACAATGATGAAAAGAGTTGGAGCGCCTGAAGTGAGTCCCGATGGAAAATGGGCGGTCTTTACTGTCACCGAACCTTCTTATGTTGAAAAAGATGTGGTGAATGATCTTTGGATTGTACCCACCGATGGTAGTGCAAAACCACGGCGGCTGACTTTTGGCAAGGGTGCCGAAACGGGTTACAAATGGAGTCCTGACAGCAGGCAACTGGCCTTCGCAGCTAAGCGTGAAGACGATGACATCGCACAGGTGTATATCATCAATATCGCAGAAGGTGGCGAGGCCTATCGGCTCAGTAATATTTCAACGGGTGCCGCCAACCCGCAATGGAGCCGCGATGGAAAAATGATCCTGTTTACCAATAAAGTTTATCCCGGCAACTTTACTGATTCGGCTAATAAAAAAACAGCAGAAGAAAGAAAGAAGCTAAAATACAATGCACGGGTTTACACCTCCTTCCCTATCCGCAACTGGGATGTGTGGATAGATGAAAAACAAAACCATGCCTTTGTGCAGGTTGTTGAACCCGGCTCAATAGCGAAAGATATTTTTACCAATGTATCAATAACAGTAAAAGAAGGTTTCTCGCTCGGTAACATTTGCTGGGCGCCCGATGGAAAGGAAGTCATTTTTTCTGCGTCAACTGATCTTACAACATCTGCCTACCAGGATCCGACGATGAACCTATACAAATTTTCAATCAATGGCGGCGATGCCGTAGAGTTGACAAATGATGGTAATAATTACACCAGCCCTAATTTTTCACTGGACGGTCGCTATCTTTTTTGCCTTTCCAATGCTAACAACGATAACAAAGTTTATAGCCTTCCCCGGCTGATCCGCTACGATTGGCCATCCTTTACCAATCGAACAATTGTAGTTGCGACGCTGGACAGGCCCATCAACAATTATGTCGTAGCACCTGCTAATAAAATTTTTATGAGTGTAGAAGACCAGGCCAATGATAAAATTTTTGTTGTGGACGCAATGAAAAGAGAGGCAAAGGAACTTCCCGGATTGAATGGTTCTTATACCGGCGTCAGCGTTTCTGCTGATGGAAAAATGATTGTCAGCA
>VBAQ01000128.1 GCA_005883765.1 Bacteroidota bacterium | reverse complement strand
TCAATATCGCCGCGGCGATCGCACTATTGCTTAATCCGCTTCGCAAATTAATTTCATCGATATGCACCGTTTCTTTTTCTTTCAGAATGTCAACGACAATTTTTTCATCTTTGGATAACTCAATAAATATTTCTTTTTGGGATTTGGAATTTGTTTTTTGTTTCTTTTCTTCCCATCCCATTATCTCAATTAGTTGCTGTGCATCCGTAAGCAGCATGGCTTTGTTTGATTTAATTAAGTAGTTGCAGCCAGCACTTTTCGTGTCAGTTACTTTACCAGGCAATGCGAACACATCCCGATTATATCCATTAGCCAATTCAGCGGTTACCATACTACCACCTTTTATTCCGGATTCAATTACAACAGTTGCGTCACTCATGCCTGCAACGATCCTGTTGCGCGTAGGAAAATTATGTTTATCAGGTTTTGTTTTACTCCTGAATTCTGTCAATAAGCCTCCACCATGTTTCAAAAGGTCTTTAGCCAAACCAGCATGGTCGGGTGGATAAATTTGATCAAGCCCGTGTCCAAGCACGCCCACCGTTAGTAGATTATTTTTCAATGCCGCTTTATGTGCAATAGCGTCTACCCCAAAAGCCATCCCGCTCACTATTAATATATTTTGAGCTGAAAGTTCTTCGACCAATTTATCCGCCATTTTTTTTGAATAATCCGTATAGCTCCTGGTTCCAACGATTGCCACAATTTTTGATGCATTCAGGTCAGCCGACCCTTTATAAAATAGAACGGTAGGGGAGTCGTAACAATGCAACAACCGTTGAGGATATTCTTTAGCCGTAATAAAAATCGGCTTGATGTTGAATTTTTCAATAAACTTTATTTCCTCTTGTGCATTTGAAAAATCCGTGAACTGTCTTATACTCCTGGCTCTCACTTCGCCGATCCCTTCAATATTTTCGAGCGTTGATTGTTTAGCTTTGAAAATTTTTTCTGCTTCCCCAAAATATTGCGCAAGAATTTTTGCTTGTACCCAGCCGACGTTTGGAACTTCGGTTAATGCGAGTTGGTATAGCAGTTCAGAGTTCACAGTTCACAGTTCAGAGTCAGATTCTTCAAATATACTCTGAACTCCTGACTCTGAACTCCTGACTATCGACTTATAACTTTCAACTCCGTCCTGCGGTTCATTGCTCGGCCGTCCTCTGTTTTGTTGTCTGCTACGGGTTTTGTTTCGCCATAACCTTTTGCGACGAGCCGCTGTGCTGCGATGCCCTTGCTAATAAGGTAGCTGACGACTGATCTTGCACGATTATTTGAAAGGGTGATATTGTCGGCAGGCTTGCCTACGTTATCAGTATGACCACTGATCTCAATTTTTAAAGTAGAATTATCATTGAGAAGTTGAATCACTTTGTCTAATTCTGCCTGGGATTTAGGATCCAGGTCAAACTTTTTTGTTTCAAAGAAAATATTATGCAGTACAATGGAGGCGTTCACCTCGATCGGCTGCAGGGCAATATTTTTTTCATACGTTGAATCAGGTGATCGCTGGCTGAGAAAAAAATTATCGCTGTAAAATAAATAACCCTTGCGGTTTACATTGAAAGCATAATCTTTTCCGACTGGGAGAGTGATCAAATAGTTTCCGTTTTCGTCCGTCTGCACTTTGGAGACAAAGTGTTTGCTGGCAAGGTCAATTAACTCAACAGAAGAAGGCAATCCCTTTGATGTTTTTTTATCATACACATGCCCCTTTACCCAGAGAGTTTTGAAAGGACGTATATGCTGTCTCAATTCGAAACTACAGATATCGAGATCACCGCGGCTATCGCTTCGGTTGGCGGCGTAGTAAGCGGTCTTACCATCTGCAGTGATAAACAGGGTGCCCTCGCGGTTAATCGTGTTGATAGGGTAACCCAGGTTTATTGGCTTCGACCAACTGCTATCGGGCTGTTTCCTTGTGTAAAAAAGATCATCGTCGCCATAGCCAGGCCAGAAGTTGGAAGTGAAATAAAGTGTTTGGTTGTCGGCATGTATAAAGGGACACTGTTCATCACCCGGCGTATTCACAGAAGGACCCAGGTTCTCCGGGTCACTCCATCTGCCGTTAGCTTGCAAATGGCATACATAAATATCTTTACCTCCGTAACCTCCGGGCCTGGCGCTTGAGAAATATAAATCCTTTTTGTCCGGGGAAAGGCAGGGCTGGGCATCCCACTGTTCAGAATTTATTCTTCGCCCCAGGTTGATAGCATCGCTCCAGCCTTGCGGGGTTAGGTATGACATATAGATATCGCATCCGCCGAAACCATCGTTGCGTCCGCAGGCATCAAACACCAACCATTTTCCATCCAATGAAATATTCTGCGCCGCTTCGTTTTGATCCGTGTTGATATTTCCTTCCATGGGCTTAGCATAATTCCATCCGTTTAAATTTTTGCGACTATAATAAAAATCCTCGTTCGAGAAACCTGTTCTCCTCGTAAACACTAATTCCTGGCCGTCGATGGTAAGAGATGGAAAATATTCCGAGGCTGGCGTGTTAACACTGTCGCCTAAATTTTTTGGATCAAACACATAGTTTGAGGGATTTTTTTTTGCGTAATCAACAGCAAACTCAAACGTTTTTTTGCGGTATTCTGCCGCTCGCCTCGTGGCAGCCATTATTTTTTCGCCGCTCAGCAAAGAGTTAATTGCCGCCAATGCTTGTTCAAACTTTCCTTGCCCTGCAAGATTGATCGAGTAGTGAAGTTTATATTCATTTGTGTAGTTTGAATCAATCGAGAACGCTTTTTCATAATTGTCAGTGCTGCTTTTATAATTTTTTATTTCGCCATAAATACCGCCCAGCGATAGATAAGCATCGACATATTTGGCATCAACATTTATACTCTGGTTGAGAAGGTCGATCGCGTCCTTGAAATTTCCGGATTCCGCTTTTTGTAAGGCTTGTGTATAAAGTGAAACAGCTTTCTTATTTATTTTGCCAGGATCGTACTGGGCAAAGAGGCAATTGGCAATAGTCAATGAGCAAAACAAGAAAGTCAGAAAAGTTTTCATTGATAATAGGATCTGTTTATAAAACGAAGCTATTCAAAATTTATTCTAAAATAAAGCCTATTAAGTTCATAGAATGCTACTTGCCAATTGCCGATTGCCTATTGCCTATTGTTCATGGTACATTAATATATTTATGTATCTGCAATGACAGTTCCCATTGTGGGTGTGCTTTTATATACTCGATGATCAGCGGGGTCATTTTTGCTGCGTTATCCCATTCAGGCTGAAGATAGAATTTGCAATTCTTAGAAACTTGTGTCGCATATTTTTCTGCCCAATCAAAATCAGATTTATTAAAGATGATAATTTTCAACTCATTGGCCTTTGGCAGAATTTCTTCTAATGGCGCCTTGAACTTCTTCGGTGATACGCAAAGCCAGTCCCAACTGCCAGTTAGCGGGTATGCTCCGGAAGTTTCCAAGTGAGTTTTAAAACCTTCAACTTGCAGTAATTGGGTCAACCCAGTCAAATCATACATCAGCGGTTCACCACCGGTGATAACAACAATTTTCGCCGGGGTCTTTTCAATCTCCAATATCAGACTTCGAAGGTCGAGCAGCGGATGTTTACTTGCATCCCAACTATCTTTCACGTCACACCAAACACAACCCACATCACAACCACCCAGGCGAATAAAATAGGCCGCCTTGCCCTGGTGAAACCCTTCGCCCTGCAATGTGTAGAAGTGCTCCATTACAGGAAGCACTGTCGTCATTTCAGATTTCGGATTTAAAATTTCAGATTTCATTAAGCTGCAAAATTACTAAGCCTGATTGAGTTTGGGGTTTGTGTGTCAGCAAGTCTCCCCGTTGGGGAGATTTAGAGGGGCTTTTAGTTTTTTGTTTTGCATGCATGGAAAGTATTCTTCAGTAATGCAGCTATCGTCATGGGTCCCACACCTCCGGGGACAGGCGTGATCCATGAACATTTGGGAGCGACAGTTTCAAATTGAACATCGCCTTTTAATCTAAAACCACTCTTCCTCGTTTTATCAGGAACTCTTGTTATTCCCACATCAATAACCACCGCACCATCTGTTACCATATCAGCCGTAACAAATTCGGCCCGGCCCAGTGCAGCAATCATAATATCCGCCTGCCTGCAAATTTCTTTTATGTTTTTTGTTTTTGAATGACAGACGGTAACCGTGCAATTTCCAGGATTGGAATTATTGCTGAGCAAAATACTAATCGGTCTTCCCACAATATTGCTACGGCCTATCACCACCGCGTGCCTTCCCTTTGTTTCAATTTTATAATGTTCCAGCAACAACATAATACCGTAGGGCGTGGCGGGAATGAATGCTGGTAATCCCTGAACCATCTTGCCAATATTCGCAGCGTGAAATCCATCTACGTCTTTATCCGGATCGATCGTATCAATCACCATTTCTTCTGAAACATGTTCGGGCAGGGGTAACTGCACCAGTATTCCATCAACGTCAGGGTCATTATTCAAGTCTCTTATTTGGTCTAACAGTCTCAGTTCACTAACAGTATCTTCAAAACGGAGTAACGTTGACTTAAAACCCACCTCCTCACAGGCCTTTACTTTAGCGGCTACATACGTTTCACTCGCTCCGTTGTTTCCAGTTAAAACTGCCACCAGGTGCGGTAGTTTTTTTCCTTCTACTCCTAATTGTGCTGTATCTAATTTCAATTTATCCTTTATTGCCTGAGCTGCTTTCCTGCCATCTAAAATTTGCATGGCTCAAAGATAGTGAGTAGTGAAGTAGTGAGTCCCGACGATAAATGTCGGGTCTGACGACTCTGACGAGTGTCAGACTCCGTCAGAGATGCCGACCGACAGCGTCGGCATGGAGAGCGGTCAGTGAGGTAAAACTGAGCCTCGAGTGAGAAAATCACCACGTACATATTGTTATTTTCCTTTTCCTGCCGCCTTCAAGGAATGTACCTTGATACAAAACTAACAGCGGAGTGAAGAGGGTTGCCATCCTGATATTTTTTCTACTACCTCTTTTTGGCAGTTGGAAAATCATCTCACAGACGGTTCGCCGTCCAATATCCTCACCGTATCTCGGGTTTGGTGCGTATAGTAATCATCACCTTGATGTTTTTTCTTTTGAGTCAAACCAGGCGGCACTGGCAAAATTGAATCACGCATCAGCGGGCATCTATGGAGAAAAAAGATTTTTTTTAAAGGAGCTCAGTTTTTATGACGTGGCTGCAGTCATTCCCACGCGTTCAGGAAATTTTGGACTGGATGCCCGTTACTATGGTTTTGCTGATTACAATGAAACGCAGTTGGGACTTGCTTATGGCCGAAACCTCGGAAGTCAGATCGATGTTGGTGCGCAGTTCAATTATTATGGAGTTCGTATAGCTGGGTATGGAAATGCTTCCACGATAAATTTTGAAGCGGGGGCCATTTTACATCTCACTGATAAATTAAATGCAGGCCTCCACACGTATAATCCAATCGGAAGCAGGCTTGGAAAAAACGAGGAAGAAAAATTAGCCTCATTGTATTCTGTCGCTGCCGGGTATGAAGCCTCTGAAAAATTTTTTTTCAATATTGAGATCGAAAAAGAAGAGGATAAACCGGTAAACGTAAATGCCGGGCTGCAATACAAATTCCTTCCACAATTATTAGCCAGGGGTGGTGTTTCATGCGCAACTTCGTCGATGTACCTGGGAATTGGATTTGAGTTGAAATCAATGAGACTCGATGCCACCGCCAGTTATCATCCACAATTGGGAATCACTCCGGGTTTGATGTTGCTTGTGCCCCTATCCCGAAAAGGGGGATTTAAAAAAGACGGTAATTGATAAAATCAATCACTATATTAATTGTTCTTCTTTTTGCTTTTTCGTTGCACCCCTTTGGGAGTTGGGGCCAGATTCCACCCACGACGGAACAGCAGTTAGAAAATCAAACCGACATTGATCAAAGTGAAACTGAAGACGACTCATATCTTCTGCAACTCGAGCATTTTAAAAAAAATCCTCTGAATTTAAATGAAGCTGATGCAAATGAACTAAGAGAGTTGATTTTTCTAACTGATCTGCAAATTGATAACCTGGTCTCTTATCGCCATCTGCTCGGCAATCTTATTAGCATTTACGAATTGCAAGCGATTCCCGGCTGGGATGTGGAGACTATAAAAAGAATTTTGCCCTTCGTAACCGTGAGTAATGCTATTTCAATGGTGGAAGATTTTCGAAGGCGTCTTCGCGATGGAGACAAACGGTTGCTATTTCGTTGTTCAGAAATCCTGGAAAGATCTGAAGGCTTTGATAAATCCGGCACAGGAACAAAATATTTGGGTGGAAGAGAAAGAATCTTCTTTCGTTATCGTTATCGATACAAGAATCTGCTGCAGTATGGATTACTGGGTGACAAAGATGCAGGTGAACAATTTCTAAAAGGGCAGCAGAGGTACGGTTTTGATTTTTACTCTTTTCATTTGTTTGTGAGAAAAATTGGAAAGATAGAAGCACTGGCTTTGGGAGACTTCACAGTAAATATGGGCCAGGGCCTGATACAGTGGCAAAGTCTTGCATTCAAAAAGAGCGTTGATGTGATGTCGATCAAAAGACAATCAACGATCCTTCGTCCTTATAATTCATCCGGTGAATTCTATTTCCATCGTGGGGCGGGCATTACCATGCAACTTGTAAAAATAGAAGTCACGGCTTTTGCTTCTATTCGTAAACTGAGTGCAAATTTTGTGGCCGACACGGTGAACAGCGAAGATTTTATTTCATCCTTCCTCAATTCAGGTTATCATCGAACGCAAAGCGAAAACAGTAATCGAAACAACGTGCGCCAATTTTCATTCGGAGGGAATATTAGCTACAGAGTAAATAATTTGCATGTCGCGATGAACGGAGTGATCTATGATTTTTCGCTACCTGTTCAAAAAAGGGCCGAACCTTACAATCTTTTTGCAATAGGCGGAAAAAGCTGGAGCAACTTCAGCATCGATTACAGCTATACTTTTCATAACCTTCATTTCTTTGGTGAAGCGGCCACGGACAAAAATTTAAATAAAGCTTTTCTAAACGGGTTATTGATAAGCCTTGATCCGCGGGTTGATCTGTCCCTCTTACAAAGAACCATTAGCAAAGAATACCAGGCTGAATATGGAAATGCTTTTACTGAAAACGCATACCCGACAAATGAGAATGGAATTTATGCCGGCATAAGTATCCGGCCACTTGCCGGATGGCGGCTGGATATTTACTCAGACCTTTACAAATTTCCATGGCTAAAATACGGGGTGGACGCGCCAAGCTATGGAAAAGATTTTTTGGCTCAGGTAAGTTATAGGCCCAACAAACAGTTGGAAATTTATTCTCGTCTTCGAACCGGATCCAAACAATCAAACCAACCAGGTAATGCAACGGTGACTAATTACCTGGTTTTAATTCCCAGGCAAAACTGGCGAACGCAGGTTGATTATCGGGTTGATGCTTCCATCACTCTCAGGAATCGCATTGAATTATTATGGTACGACAAAGCGGGACCAAACGAGCAAACTGGGTTTCTAACTTTCTTTGATCTTATTTTTAAACCTTTATTGAAAGCGTATGGAGGTACGGCCAGGTTGCAATATTTCGAGACCGATGATTACAACTCGCGAGTCTATGCCTATGAAAATGATGTTTTGTACAGTTATTCTATTCCGGCGTTTTTTGGCAAAGGATATCGCTATTATATCAATCTCAGTTATGACCTGAAAAGGAATATTTCATTTTGGCTGCGTTGGGCACAGACCATTTACCGCGACACAACTCCGATTGGAAGTGGATTGGATGAGATTCCCGGTAATCATCGCAGTGAAATTAAATTCCAGGCCCAATGGCTGTTTTAATTTCCTTAAGCTTATAAATATTATTAATGTGAAAGCGGATATAAAAAAAATTCCTATTCTTGCGCAGCAATTTTAGAAATCGGTTTGTCACTATAAGCGTCGCACTCAAACTAACTGCCTTTTTTCCACGACTAACTGCTTATTTGAATTTCTACAAACACCGTGGCTTTTTCACCATACAGGAGTACAGTGGGCACTTATGAACAAAAGATTGGAATTCAAAAAATGGATTGCCTTATCTGGTGACGATGTGACAACAAAATTATCGTGGGATATTTATTGATCTTTTCTAATAAATTTCCATAAATGTTGAAAGGCCGTCGCACGAAGACGGCTTTTTTTATAAAATATTTAAAAAGCGGAAAAAAAGCGCTACCGCAAAAATTATTTTTTTTAAAACTGAGTTAAAAATTTCTTTTTATTTGCGCAGCATTTTAAGGGTTGAGGCTGTCTCTTTTGGAACTCTTTTCCTTTGAAATGGACGGATTTTCGTTGAAACTCATTGCTTTTTAATTCTAAAATTGACGTTCACATGAGAAAACTTGCATCACTGCTTTCAGTGCTGATGTTGATTTGTACATTGGCACTCGCTCAAACACGTACAGTTAGTGGAATAGTCAAGGGTGAAAAAGGTGACCCTATTCCCTTTGCCACAATTCAAGAAACCGGTACCAGGAATGCTACTCAGGCCGATGCCAATGGTGCTTTTTCTATTAAAATTGCGGCAAACTCCAAATTAACCATTACGGCTACAGGTTACAATCCTGAGACCATAACTCCGGGAACCGGAGCTCAGATGCTGACATTGACTACCAAAACCAATCAACTGGCGGAAGTCATAGTTACCACCTTCTCCGGTGTTAAAAGACAAGCAAGGTCTTTGGGAGCCGCCACCGCAACTATATCTAATGTGGAATTAAACCAGGGGAAACCTATTAACCCGGTAACCGGACTTATAGGAAAAGTGTCCGGGCTCAATGTTCAAATTGCGGACAACGGTGTAAATCCCCAGGTAAGGGTGACCTTAAGAGGTAACCGTTCTATTCTTGGAAATAACCAGGCCCTGGTGGTTGTTGATGGTACTATCGTCGACAATACGTATTTGGCAAGATTAGATCCGAATGATATTGAATCTTCCAACGTGTTGAAGGGCCCCGCTGCTTCTGCGCTATACGGTTCCCAGGCTTCTAACGGTGTATTAGTGATTACTACAAGAAAGGGAACAAGAGGCGGACACCCCATTATAAATGTCAGCACTACAATTCAGGGTGAATCGATTTCTTACATGCCCGACTTGCAATACCGGTTTGGCAGCTATGGCGGTGAAGATGCGAGCCAGATACTCGGCATTACATTTCCTAGTGATCCAATCCATTATTATTTTCCTTACGAAAATCAAAGCTATGGTCCGGAATACAATGGCCAATTAGTTCCATTAGGCGGACCCGCCCGTTTCTACAACGCTGACGGTACCTTTTTTGATTCAACGAGGATGGTCCCCTATACGGCTATCAAAAACGGGAAAAAAGACTTTTTTAATACGGGCATCACGACGCAAAACTTTGTCTCACTTTCTTCGGGCGACGCCACCAGTAGCATCTATTTAAGTCTTCAGCATGTGGATATCCATGGTACGACTCCAAAAGATAAAAGCATGCGAGATAATTTCCGCTTGAACGGAATGAAGCAATACGGCAGGTTCACCGCAAACTGGAATTTGTCGTACTCAATGGACAAACAGAATGTTGTTGGTAATAGCACCAATTATGATTTGGGAGGTTACCCACTTTATTGGGAAATACTCAACCAGCCGCAACATGTGGACTTCAGTTATTTCAAAGATTGGCAAAACAATCCTTTTGCCGGCGTCAACTATTATTACAATGCTTATTATGGCAACCCATATTGGTACATTGATAATAATAGAACCGTTAACAAGAACAACCAATTTGTTGGTAACATCATTGCGTCAATGAAAATTACCAACTGGTTGGAAGCATCTTACAATGTATCCTTTTCACGGAATGACAGGACTTATAAAAATACACTGGCAGGCGCCACATTCGATCCTTATGCTGTTAGCGATCCATGGCAAGCTGGTATGATCGCATCAAGTACCATCTTCCTTCAACCCAGAGTAACTGATCAACTGAATTACAGAACCGATGTAAGTGGTGTTGGGTTGCTAACCGCTAACAAGACCTTTGGAAAAATTTCAGCAAAGTTGATTTTGGGCAATGCTATTCAAAAAACTCAAAGCGGTCTTAATTATGATAATTCAAACAGTCTAATTGTACCTGGTTTGTATAATATTAACTATCGCCAGGGTGAACCCAACGTTAACCAGCAATACGCCTCGCAAGGATTAGTTGGAATCTTTGCTGACGCAACTGTGGGTTATGATAACTTTTTGTTTTTGCATGCTTCTGGAAGAAATGATTGGACTTCATTATTAGCCGCAAATAATCGTAGCTATTTTTATCCAGATGTCGATGCCTCATTTGTATTCACTGATGCCATCTCTTCTTTAAAAAACATCAAGTGGTTGAGTTATGGTAAAGTGAGAGGAGCATGGACTAAAGTTGGTAATATCAGTGTTGGCCCCTATTCCTTAAACAACCTCGCTCTCGTCGGAGCCGGTTTCCCTTATGGTTCGACCGCAGGCTTTACAATCAGTAATAATTTTGCTAACCCTAATCTGAAACCGGAATTTACTACTTCAAAGGAAGTGGGACTGGAATTAGGATTTTTAGGAAACAGAGTAAATTTCGGCGCGACTTATTATAATTCTTTAACCACAAATCAAACTGTTCCCACTCAAATCTCTTCTGCATCAGGTTTCACAACGGCAACTATTAATGTAGGTAGCATGAGCAACAAGGGGGTAGAACTCGATTTGAATTTAACACCGCTGTTGAATCTTGGTCCAGTGAAATGGAACTTTGGTGCAAACTTCTCATATAATAAAAATAGGGTTGGAACTGACCTACCCGGAGAATTAAACATTGGCTATGACGGTGGAGGCGCCTCTAATGTGTTCGCAACTCCGGGGAAGGCCTATCCTAACTTAAAAGTTTCTGATTTTGTTAGGGATTCCTTGGGCCACCTTGTTGTAGACCCTGTTACAGGTTTTCCGTCAAAAGCTGGTCCCCTTTCAACTTTTGGAACTACAGTTGCACCGACCCATATCGGCCTTAATACTTCCTTTACCTGGAAGGGTCTTACCCTAAGCGCCGTAGCAGACGGTCAGTTCGGTGGCGTGATTTATAATTCAATTGGAGGTTCAATTGAATTTACAGGAATAGATGCCTATTCTGCGCAGACAGGTCGCCAACCTTTTGTAATTCCGAATAGCGTAATACTCCAAGGTGGCAAATATGTAGCTAATACTAATGTTGTTACTAATACAGCGTACACAAGCGGAGAATGGAGATTCTGGGCTAATACATGGAGGACTGCAGGAGCACCGTTTGTAAGCAGTTCAGATTTTTGGAAAATCAGGGAAATCTCTTTAACCTATCAATTCTCTAAATCGCTATTGCAACACGCGAAAGTTGTTCAGGCAGCTTCGCTTTCCTTATCCGGAAGAAATTTGTTCATGTTCAGACCTAAAGATAATTTTTGGACTGATCCTGAATTCAGCACCGCGGGTACAGGAAATGCTGTTGGAACAACTGACTATTATCAATTGCCGCCAAGCAGAATTTACGGCGCGACGCTGAATGTGACATTCTAATTGTGTACAAGATTCAAAATTTAAAGTTGACAAACATGAAAGCATTAAAAACAATTCTAATTATCTGTTTAGTTATAGGGGCATTTAGTTCCTGTAAAAAACAATTGTTGGATATTAACGTCGACCCAAACAACCCAACAACAGCATCGGCAAGTGCCGGTCTGGTACTTTCTAACGCTTTGAATACGACAGCGAATATTTACGATGCCTCTACCAATGGCAATAGTAATTTTGTTTGGTCAGGATTGTGGTTAGGTCATATTGCATACAGTGGAAACTATGCGATCGCAACGGAAAATATATCGTACAATCTTACCAATAGTTTTGCTGCCGGCACTTGGGATAACATCTATGACAACATAGAAGATTATGATTTCGTACAAAAAAAGGGAATTGAAAGCGGCAATAAATTTTATACGGCGGTAGGTACTTTGATGAAAGCCTATAATTTCCAAACGTTGGTAGACCTTTATAATAATGTACCTTATTCAGAAGCGTTGCAGGGTACAGTAGCGAGCAAGCCAAAATACGATGACGCCAAAGCCATTTACGCTGATCTCAGTAAGCAAATGGATTCAGCTATTGCTTTATTTAAGGCTACTGCTTCGGGAACCCTTGCAGACGGCGATATCATGTTTAGCGGTGATGCTACAAAGTGGGTACAATTTGCCAATACGGTGAAGCTTCGCTTATTACTAAACCAAAGTGAAAAAAATGGGGCCGAGGCTAAAGCTCAGGCCGGAGCCTTATCAGGCGGGTTCCTGACCGTCGATGCTACTGTAAATCCCGGCTATTTGAATTCTGCCGGAAAAACGAACCCTTTCTGGGGATCCAATATTAATACGGCCGGTACTTACACGCAGACATTGTATCGCGGAGGAGCTTATGCCATTCAATTTCTTAAGAGTGTCAATGATACCTTCCGGCTTAGAAAATTTTATACGCCTATAGGAGGGATCAGCGATACAAGTTTGAGCAAATATGCCGGGAACTTTTTTGGGGACCAGGGCGTTCCAAACTCCCAGACTTCACAAATTGGGAAAGGTGTTTTAAAGTCATTTAGTCAAAGTGCTGTCATAATGTTAGCTGCGGAAAGCTATTTTTTACAGGCAGAAGCAGCATTGAGGGGCTGGATCCCTGGAGATCCTAAAGGCTTATATCAAAGTGGTGTGCAAGCATCGTTTGCCTATTTGGGATTGCCAGCAGCAAGAGCACAGGCTTATTATTCTCAACCCGGAAATAAATTAACCACATGGGATGCTACCAGCGGCTTCCAGGAACAGCTTGCTCTAATCATCACGCAGAAATGGATCGCAGAAATCTGGGTCAATGAATTAGTACCATACAATGATTACAGAAGACTACACTTACCCGCAGGCATTCCATTATCCACCAGTCCTTTTTCAACAGGTATTCTCCCTAATAGATTAATGTATCCGCAAAGAGAAATTAATGTAAATGGAGAAAATGTTTCTGCGCAAGGTACTATTACACCAGGCACTAAAGTATGGTGGATGCCGTAATGAAATTGCAAGTCGTTAAACTTTTAAAAACTAATTATGAATAAAAGAATTTTGAAAACAGTAAAGATTTCAATTCCGGCAGTGCTGCTCATGGTCTTGTCTGGGTGTCTAAAAACTCATGATGGATTTATTGACTTTACTCAAACATCAGACTTTGTTATTTTAACAGGTTCAGGCCTTGGGAATTTCAAAGCTTCTAATATATTGGTCAATACGTCCTCTCCTGATACTATCAGAAACACAATTACGGTGGATCTTGCATCGAAGGATAATAGCAATGGTGCTGTAACCGTCACAATAGGAGTAGATGCCGCCGTAATCAATTCTTACAATTCTGCAAACGGCACAAACTTTCAGCCATTTCCTGCTAATGCATACACCCTAAAAGATAGTAAGCTAACCATTCCTGCAGGACAGCATTATGCATCCACTACATTGGAGATCTATCAAAATAAGTTAGACCCAACGATTAGTTACATGATCCCAATTTCAATTACCGATGGGGGCGGCAAACAACTAAGCAGTAACCAAAATACCATCTACTATAATGTGATAGGTAATCCTTTGGCAGGCCTCTATACCTGGAATTTTACGCGGTACAATGGAGATACAACCGTTGCGCCAAACGGCAGTTCTTTCACAGGTGCCACTGCGTCTCCGGTACCAACAGGACCGACAACTTTGATTTTGCCTGACAGTTATTTGCAAACATTTGTAGATGCCTCGGCAGGTGTTGAGCTTGATTTTACAAATAACAATGGAGTATTTAGCAATTTTACCGTAAAGTTTGATGCAAATACAACAGCAGGGCTAGCTGCGGGCGGTTTTACCGTTGCTACAGCCCCTATACTCTTGAGCTATCAAATCTCAGGTAATGCTGCCAATCATTATGCGGGGACAACATTCCGTTATTATTTTGTGTTGATCAATAGTTCGGGTGGTACTAGAACTCTAGTAGATAAAATTGTTAAGCAATAATTGCATTCTCGAAATAGAAACTGCCTCTAACAGAGGCAGTTTTCTATTTGATGTAACCCGCGCTATTATAACTTACCTATTTTTGGACTTTCTGTTTAGACATAATATTAAATACATTCTCGCTATGAAACTGACGTTTTTGGGGGTTTCAACTTTGCTTGCGGTAACGAA
>VBAQ01000357.1 GCA_005883765.1 Bacteroidota bacterium | reverse complement strand
CATTCAACTTAATATATTCGCTATATGAAGAAGACGATAATTCTTTTCGCTCTATCATTATCACTACTTGTCGCCCACGCACAGCAAAAAGTCATTCAACTTTACAGCGGCCCTGCGCCTGGTTCTGAAAACTGGAACTGGGATGAAAAGGTCAACGAAAAAAATATGTGGAATACCAAAGTTGTTTATAATGTTTCGCGTCCAACGCTTACAGTTTTCACTCCAGATGCGTCCGTTGCAAATGGTACTGCTGTCATCATTTGTCCGGGTGGTGCCTTTCACGCTTTATCTATCAATAGCGAAGGATTTGATGTTGCAAGCTGGCTGGTAAAAAAAGGTATTGTTTGTTTTGTTTTAAAATATCGGCTGGCTCATAGCCTAACTGATGATCCCGTGAAAGAGGTAATGGATAAATCAGGCAAAAAAGAATTCAATGACGAAAATGCTGCCGTGATTCCTCTCGAAATAGCGGATGGAAGAACAGCTATTGTGTATGTCCGTAAGCATGCATCCGAATACAGAATTTCTCCCGACCGGATTGGCATCATTGGCTTTTCCGCGGGTGGTACCGTGACGGCGTCCACTGCCTATAATTACACCGCAGAAAATCGCCCGGATTTTGTAGCTCCAATTTATGCTTATATGCCGGAATTCTTACAAAGCACTGTACCCAATGATGCACCACCGATGTTTTTAGCTGCGGCCACGGATGATCAACTTGGGCTTGCACCCCATAGCGTCGATCTTTATAACAAATGGGTGGCCGCAAAGCATTCTGCCGAATTGCATTTATATGCAAAAGGTGGTCATGGTTTTGGCATGCGAACGCAAAATATTCCTACTGATACCTGGATAGATCGTTTTGCTGACTGGTTGAATGCGCAAGGATTTTTAAAGTCAGCAAAGTAATTTTTCATTGATGTAATCCAGGCATAAATGTCAATAATGGAAGCGCCGAAGTGATATGTTTCGGTGACTAACATTAATGAAAAACGAGGCTCGCAGCAATGCCATTCATTCAAGGGTCCGGGAACGCCTTGCTACTTCACCTGGCTGGTTCAACTTGTTTTGGAAAACCCGGGTGTTCAACCAAGGCCTTTTAACCATTTTACCAACTCGTCTTTTGTTTTGCCTGTTTTTTTCTGGATCCTTCCCCACCATTGGTCATCCTTTCCTTCTTCATATGTTAGGTCATCGTCTGTTAACTGACCATATTTCTCTTTCAGTTTTCCTTTCCATTGATTCCAATTGCCCTTTAATTCCAACTTGTCCATAACTCAATTTTTATAAAGGTGATTGATGAAAATCTAGAAATAAAAACTATGCCATCATTGACGACTCGTGGCTGCCAGCGAGGTCGCCGGAATATCGGTAAAAAAATAAATCGAATTATCCGGGCGGATCAACAGTAAATAAGCGATTAGTTATTTCTCATAAACTCCCTTGGCCTGGTTATCGCCGAAAGGGGAAGTGTAATTATTCTGCGAAACGAGTGTCTTACCACCATCAGCTAGAGCCCATGTCTCCGTTCCTTTTATCTCAGTAGTTTGCCCATTGAAATCAAGCATAATATCGTAAGTGATGCTGAGAGACTGACCATCATCCGACCATTTTGCAGAAGCTTTTCTTTTTGAAGTACCGAACACCGTCGACTCGATTTCTTTGCCATCAAATGGCAAAGTTTCGGTAAGGGTCACTTCATCTCCGTTAAATGAAGGAGCAATTTTTGAGATCATGATGGAATCGGTTTTTTGATTCACTTTTATGGCACGTGGAGCATACGGACCAAATTGTCCAAGCTCACTTTTGCCCTCATTTAATTTCCACTCTCCGGAGAAATTCGCTTTATCGGGAAATGAAGTGAAAGAGAAAAAAATGGCTGGGGCAACCAAGAAGGCTAATAGTTTTTTTGAAAAGGATTTCATACAATTTTTTTTGGGCTTTAAATGTAAGGATAACATTTCAATTATAGCCGTCGATTGTCAATGGGAAATAGGCAGTCGGCAATAGGCAATCGGCAAAGGCGACTCTGAACTCCCGAGGCTGTATGCTTCGTTCTGCATCCAGTTACACCGCGTCTGGACTCGGACTCTGAACTCCAGACTCGATTTCAATAATACCTCCCAATAGCTGGATCATCAACGATCAGTTTTTTTATTTTGGCCGGATCAATTATGTTTTGTTTTGCATATATGGCGTGGCCGCCTGGTTCAATGATCATGGTGTAGGGCAGTGCACCCTGCCAGTTGGGATCAATCGCTTCTATGAACGCATACTTATCATCGATATTAAAGATGTAGTTCTTATTCGAGGCTTGTCGTTCCTTGAGGAATTTAAGCGCCTTGTCCTTCTTTGACTTATCATCTAGACAAATGCTGATGAATTCAAAATCTCTTCGCTGGTACATGTGGTGCATGGCGATAAATTCCGGGAATTCCACAACGCAGGGGCCGCACCAGGTAGCCCAGACATTGATCAGGCGTAATTTGCCGGAATTATTTT
>VBAQ01000127.1 GCA_005883765.1 Bacteroidota bacterium | reverse complement strand
ATTTTTTCACTCAATACCCTGAGTATGGCCGTTAAGGGAATGAATAAAAACATTCCCGGAACGCCCCATATTAAATGGCCGACCACGACGGCTATTAAAGTAACAAAGGGATTCATTTTTACACTGCCACCTACAATTCGTGGCAAAATGATATTGGCATCAATAATATGTATCAAAATAAATACAGCAGCCACCTCAAGGCCTTCCGTTAGATTGGTTGCGGTAAAGGTTACAAGCGCATTTATAGCCGTCGCCGCATAAATCCCAAGATAGGGGATCACGTTGAGCACACCCGCAAAAACAGCCATCAGTAAGGCATATTTTATGCCCAGCACCAATAATAATATCAGGCTGGATGTAATAAAAATCAGCATCTCCATCATTAATCCCTTTACATAACCATTTATCACTAAACGAAGTTCAAAGGCAATCTCTCCCATCTTTTTTCTGTGAGATTCCCTAAAAAAAGAGAGAATAAAATTTTCTAAAAGCCTGCGATGATACAATATGTAAAAAGTAAAAAATAAAAACAAAGCAAAAACGATAAGCCATTTTAAAATAATGGGGATTGTATTACCTGCAACCGAAACAATGCTGAGCGGTGAATGAATATAATTTATTTCAGGGCTACTGTTTATGCGATAGTTTTCCCACATCCATGTCTGCACTCTTTCAGCCAGTGCATCAAGCTTCAGTTTGAGGTCAGGAAGGGCTTTAAGAAATTGTAAAAGCTGTGCACTGAAAAAATACAATAAAATACCTATAACCAAAAAAAACAACAGCACTGAAGTGGCTGCTGACGTGATTTTGCTAAAATGTTTTTTTTCAAAAAACCTGGTTAACGGATATAAAAAAATAGCGGTGAGGAATGCCAGGAACAAAGGTATAAAAAGCAGCCTCCCCCAGTAGAGCAACAATAAGGAAGAGATAATAGCAATAGGTATCAGCACGGTACGGACGGAAAAGGAAAAATCAGAATGATCTTTAAAAGTCAGCATGCGCCGCGATTAAGAATGCAGGTAAACGATGATGTTCCACTACCATACTTGTGCCAAATAGATTTTATTTTGCCTTCGTTCATATTCTTCCCGTAATATTCGCGCGGCCATCGGCTTAAAGCAGCATAAAAAAAGGGTCTTGTAATACGGTCAAATGGAAAAACAAGTAATCAAAAAAAAGTAACGCTAGGATCTTTTCTGTTGGTGCTCTTCCACCACTGCCGTCGTTCGTCTTCCCGATGCGTCAGGACAGTTGTGAGCAACAACTGAAGCCTGAACTATGTATGTTATTACGTGAAAACACCGGCATCTGCATATCAAAAGTTTAAAGTAAAAATACGCAGCAGCCTCTGAATAAAACTATCTTCTTCAGCTTGCATAGCTGCCAAAATAATAATAAATTTAAAACGCTTAAGCTAATTATTAATCCCCAATCCAAAATCTATGAAAAAGGATAGAAAAACCATCTTCAATTATTTATCAGAACAAGTCATCGGAAGGTTTACCGGTTTTATGGTAGGGCTCTGGGCCAGCAGGCTCATTTCCCATTTTTTTACTACACGCAGCATTCATAATCTTTGGGGACTGACAGCCAGGAAAACGGTGGTTAGTAAACAAACCTTTGGTAACCTCGAATGGATTGCTTCTGTCGTGATTGGTTATATAGTATTTGAGATAGTGCTCAAGATCATAAAAAACAAAATTGGTCCATGGTTATTAAAATCACGTTTTAGCGTACTTCGGTGGATAGTTGAGAAGGGTTGGCGTGAGAAAATTAGAAGTTTGCGATATAAATAGTGTGGCGATATTTTCCGTAAAGAAACTTAAAATGTTGTCCCAGTTTGCAGTTCCTTCGGGGTCTTCACAGGAAATTCAAAACTAGGCCCACTAATCAACAAATCGGGGTAGCCCTGACTAACCGTACTGAGGGCATCGGGTAACATACCGGGGAAACCTAAATGATTTTTATAAACACCGGAGGTATTTTTATAAATGATTTTTATAAACACCGGAGGTATTTTTAATAAATAATGAGATACTTGTTTCGGTATTACCCGAAGTGTAGCTGTTGCCAAACTGAACAAAAATTTCTTCTTTACCATCCTTATTCATGTCCGTAGGAAAAACAATAGCAGTAAAAGGTAGTCTTTGCTGTCGGCATCCTGGGCAAAAGGTTGTACTTTATCGTTTGACAGGACAAATCCCAATGCGGTTGCTACCTGGTTCTTTTCTGCAGCGGTCAATTTTGTTTTTACATTTTTAAAAAGCAGATCAGCAACTTTGTTCAGCGTTTGAGTGTAACTCGCGGTAGATAGGAAAATAAACGAGAGGAGGAAGGATGCATTTCGTTTCATCTTTTTTTCTGAAGTTACAAAAACCTTCATTGCTAAATTTTGACCTTTCTGTCCCTCGTTGTTAGTAGTGTCCGTAAATCGAAAGAATCATCACCTGCGGAGCTGTCAGGCCAGCCACAATAAACAATAGCAGTTATAATCAATACCGGCATTCAAGAAAGAAGTAAACATTGCTAAGTAATAACATGAGCATAAAATGCTCTAATTTCAGGGCATGAAAAATTTCGTTACGTTTTTAATTTTAATTGGTTCTTTTACAATTGCGGCAAAGTCGCAGGAGGCCAAACCACAATTATTAAAAGAACCAGCCAATTGGGCTTTTGAAAGATTTGCCTTGCCGCCAGAATTTGCCCCGGATATTCCTTATAAGGGTGTGGAAGAACTTCGTTTCTCCCCAGGTATGTTCAATAAAGATTCCGCAACTTATTTTACTTACGCTTTTGTCGCGCAGCTCGACAATGTTACTACTGTTTCACAAAGCAATATCAGGGATTATCTTTTGAAATATTTCAAAGGTTTGTGCAACAGTACAGCAAAAAATCGCAAACTCGTAATAGACACATCCCAGATAGCTGTTAGTACGGAAAAGAAAAAAGGCGCGGCTGTCAATGAAAATATTTATAATGCCTCAGTGAATTTATTTGGAGTTTTTACCGATGGTGCGCCCGTAAAATTAAATATGGAAGTGAAAGTTTTTATGAATGCGCCTGCTAAAAGAATCTACCTGCTTTTTATTGCATCTCCGCGGGAAAAAACCGATGTTCTTTGGAAAAATCTTTATGAGATTCAAAGGGAGTTTGTCGTTTCGAATTAATAGGTTTGCCAATTCACCACCTCGAAAAGACTCATCGGCGAAACAAATACTAACAAGAGGAAAATTCCGTTATTAGTTAAGAAAATCCAATATGAAAAAACCAATACCTGCAACAAGCCAATGTCAACGACTCGTCCATTTTTTATAAACAGTTTTTCCATTCATTTTTTCCCTGGCATTTTTACAAACAGGGGAACGAAAGTCAAGGCTATAGCCAATGGCATCATTATTTTCTTGATCTTGCTACCCCAATTTATTATTGCACAAAATATAACCACTGTGGCGGGAACGGGAACCGCAGGTTATAATGGGGATGGAATACTTGCCACCACTGCTCAATTCAATGGAGTACAGGGATTGGTTCTAGACGGGGCCGGTAATATTTATGCTGCTGATATTGCTGGCAATCGTATCCGAAAGATAACCATCAGCACCGGCCTCATAAGTACTATTGCGGGAACGGGAACTGGAGGTTATAATGGGGATGGAATACTTGCTACGGCTGCACAAATAAATATTCCATCGGCCCTTGCTTTTGATGGCAACGGTGACCTCTACTTTACTGACCGGTCCAACAGCCGCATACGAAAAATAACGACTTCCACCGGTATTATAAGTACCGTTGCGGGAACAGGAACCGCAGGATACAATGGTGATGGTATCCTGGCTACGGCTGCACAATTAAATAATCCGAATGAAGTATCTTTTGATGCCAGCGGCAATTTGTATATCGCAGACTGGTTCAACAACCGTGTTCGAAAAATAAACATGAGCACCGGTATTATCAGCACAATAGCAGGTACTGGAACTGCAGGTTACAATGGGGATGGAATTGCTGCTACTACTGCGCAAATAAATGGACCCTGTGGAATTATTTTTGACAATGCGGGAAATATATATATAGCAGAGTATGGAGGAGCACGAGTTCGCAAAATAAATATTAGCAGCGGCAATATAAGTACCATTGCAGGAACAGGGACTTTTGGTTATAATGGAGACGGCATTCTTGCTACGACTGCACAACTAAGTGGTTGCGCATATATAAAGTTTGATATCGCAGAAAATATGTTTGTCGGAGAAGGGAGTAATCAGCGTGTCAGGGAAATTATAAAAAGTACTGGCCTCATCAGCACTGTTGCGGGCACGGGGACATCGGGCTATAATGGGGATGGAATCGCTGCTACCACTGCCCAATTAAATTTTCCTTTTTATATACTTTTTGATCAGCCGAAATGCAGCATGTATATCGCAGATTATTATAATAATCGCATTCGCAAAGTTACGGGAGGGTTTACCGGTTGTATATTATTGCCATTAAATTTGCTTTCTTTTACCGGAAAAAATAATGGGGGTTATAATTTTCTTGAATGGCAAACCAGTGGAATCAATAACGATTACTTTGAGATAGAAAGAAGCAATGATTCCCGAAATTTTAAAGCTATAGGCACTGTAAACGGTTTTGCTAATTCAGCACCATCACACTCTTATTCTTTCATTGATCAGCATCCTCTTAATGGAACCAATTACTATCGCCTCAAAAAAGCCGATGACGGAGCGCTCACGTACTCACAAATTATTGATGTAACAAATCGCCAGTTAGGCAATTTGTCAATGAATATTTATCCCAATCCGGGTAATGGTCAAATCACGCTAACAAGTTCTGGCATCATTGACGAAATAAAAATTTCCAACCTGGCGGGACAAATTATTTATCACAAGAGATCAAACGAAAAAAATATTTCTCTGCAACTCGATCAGCCTGGGGTGTTTTTCATTCAAATTACTACTGGTAATCAGACCATCATTAAAAAAATTACTGTGTGCAGATAAAAGTACAGGCCCTTGTTCTAGTGTTCTTCCCACCACTGCCGTTGTTGTCTTGTGACCATAACGGTGTCACGTTTTAAGATAAAAAAGAGTCTGCATTTCGCAGACTCCTCAGTCTCATTTTATATTGATTCCTTAATCCTGTTTCTTACATAGGCTTAGGAGGATTGGAAGTAACATTCATATCCCTGACACAAACATATTTCCCATCCCGTTTTTGGAAGTATGACATATAATGTCCTTTATCTACTTCTGCTCCTGAAGGATTAAGGACTGACCATGAACCAATTTCTACTGCCATATTTCCCTCAGCAAAAAGGTCCACAACTTTATAGACATTATAATTACCTGTTGTGTCTTTCGCCAGGCGATCTGCAGCTCTTTTTTTGATGGCTTCTTTGCCAGAAAGAGGTTCTGCATTCCTGTTATAACTGACGGCGTCGTCACTGTAATAGGCGACCACCCTATCGGCATCCTTCGCTTTTTCGGCTGCGGCATACGCATCTTCCATGCCCTGGATCTCTGTTTTAAGTTTATCGAGATCAACAGAAGTCGTTTTATCAGCAGGAGAAGAACAAGCAGAAAAAAGCAAAGCAGAAATTCCGAAAAGAACAGCTAATTGAAATTTACTTCTCATAAATAATTGTTTTAGGTGAATTAGGAGATAAGGGAAGATAATCATTATTCTGCCTTTTTCATGTTGGTCACACAACACAAAACAGTAAAAAGAACCTCTCTCTTATTCGTTGTTAGCATGTCCCACAGCCATTGTACAATGGCATAGCAACAACCGACGCTGAACGTTCTTGGTGCGCCTATGCGGCGAGTCTCGGCGCAACACCAATGGCATAAAAGAATAATGGAAGAACCTTCTTTTTCTTAACCATTGTACGATAGCTATTCGGCAAGGCTCATATCAACGTAGAGTGCGGTGCAACAAACAGATCCTGCACGGGCGTCCATTTTTTTGCCTAGTGACAAGTGTCGGGAAAATCTCCGATGTTCTGCATTTCTTAATTTCGCTCCATGAGCAAACTTCGAATGGCGAGTGAAAAAAGACCTGCCTTACAAAACACTGTACTCAAACCCACACTCAAAGAAAAGTTTGCAGCATTACACAACCTGCCAAGATTTTTCAAACTAGTATGGGAAACCAATCATTGGTACACTCTCATCAATGCACTGCTGCGGATTATCAAATCAGCAATGCCAGTTGCTATTTTATACGTAGGCAAACTCATCATAGACGAAGTAGTGATGTTAAGCAAAAGCACCAGCATAACTGATCATACATATTTATGGGAACTGGTAGCAGCAGAATTTGCACTCGCTATTGCATCCGACGCATTGAGCCGTGCCATCTTACTTGTAGATAGTTTACTCGGTGATCTCTTTTCCAATCATACTTCGGTGAAGATTATGGAGCATGCCGCCACGCTTGATCTTGACCAGTTCGAAGATTCTGCTTTCTATGATAAACTCGAACGTGCCAGGCAGCAAACTGTTGGCCGCACCATTTTATTATCGCAGGTATTAACGCAGGTGCAGGATCTCATTACCATGGCATTTCTTGCAGCAGGATTAATGGCATTCAATCCATGGTTGATTTTATTATTGCTCGTCGCTATTGTGCCTGCCTTTCTTGGTGAATCTTATTTTAATGACCGCAGCTATGCACTTACCCGCGGACAAACACCCGAGCGCCGCGAACTCGATTATATGCGTTACCTCGGCGCCAGTGATGAAACTGCCAAAGAGGTCAAGATCTTTAACCTCTCCGGTTTTCTCATTAACCGATTTAAAACTCTTAGCTATAAATTTTATACTGACAATAAAAAACTCTCTGCCAAACGTGCAGCATGGGGCACTTTCTTTGCCTTGCTCGGGAGCGCCGGTTATTATGCGGCCTATGTGGTGATGATCATGAAGACAGTGGAAGGTGTGCTCACCATTGGTACACTTACTTTTTTAGCGGGTTCATTCAGGCAGTTAAGAAGCCTGCTCGAAAATATTTTATCGCGATTTACCAGTGTATCGCAGGGCGCGATTTACCTGCGTGATTTTTTTGAATTCTTCGAGATAGAACCGAAAATAAAATCAGCCTTAAAGCCATTGCCTTTTCCCAATCCTATTAAGCAGGGCTTTACATTTGATAATGTAGGTTTCCGTTATCACAATAGCGACAAATGGGCCAATCGCCATCTCAGTTTTACATTGCATCAGGGAGAGAAGCTTGCATTGGTAGGAGAGAATGGCGCAGGGAAAACAACACTTGTAAAATTGCTGGCACGTTTATACGATCCCGAAGAGGGCAATATTCTATTGGATGGTATTGATCTGCGGGAATACGATATTATGGATCTGCGCCGCAACATCGGAATTATTTTCCAGGATTATCTGCGCTACCAGATGAGCTTTGCGCAGAATATAGCTGTGGGCAATATTACAGAGCATGATAACCGTCCGCTTATTGAAACCGCCGCTGAAAAAAGTCTTGCCAACCTGCTTGCAAAAAAATTACCACAGCAGTACGACCAGGCATTGGGCCGGCGCTTTAATAATGGTGTAGAATTAAGTGGCGGTGAGTGGCAGAAAGTTGCCCTTGCCCGTGCCTACATGAAAGATGCGCAGTTACTCATTCTCGATGAACCCACCAGTGCCCTCGATGCCCGTGCCGAGTACGAAGTGTTCCAACGTTTTGCCGATCTCACCAAAGGCAAGTCTGCCGTGCTCATCTCGCATCGTTTCTCTACCGTGCGTATGGCCGATCGCATACTGGTGCTCGACAAAGGCCAGCTGGTAGAGATAGGCAGTCATGAAGAATTGTTGCAACGAAACGGCCGCTATGCCGAGTTATTTTATCTACAAGCGAAGGGATATAAGTAAGAGAAT
Organism: Bacteroidota bacterium; assembly: GCA_005883765.1. Taxonomy (GTDB): domain Bacteria; phylum Bacteroidota; class Bacteroidia; order Chitinophagales; family Chitinophagaceae; genus VBAU01. Next base: position 3,540 of record VBAQ01000127.1, on the reverse strand, counting down.
GCGTTAGAAGCTTTAATTTTCATGGCACGTCCCCTCCCGCACATTGCGTTGTCTCTACGCTATTGCTGAACGCTTTCGCTTTTCACGTTGGTAGCCTAACCCTAAAAAAATCCTGGCCGCGCATCACGACTTGGCTCGATGCACAAAAACTCCCGATCATCACGTTGATCCTGCAAGTTTGTTCTAATAGTCGGATTTTTGTTTTTATGTTACCTCCTCATTCTGAGTTTATTTCAAACTGATCTGTAAAGAATTGATAAAAGAAAATTCTTTTGTTCGAAACTGGAACCGTTTTTGGCGCATTCATTATAGTCATATTTATTATAAGTGAAGAAGAAATTAATTATTGGCTAAAAATATATTGACTATGAAAAAGGTCGTGAAAACTATTGTGGCAACCGTAATGATTCTATCGTTGGTTGTTGCATCCGTCAATAATGCAAAAGCACAATTCAGTGCCAGCATAAGCATTCAAACATTTTATAGTGAGCTATCACCCTATGGCCAATGGGTAGACGATCCTCAGTATGGTTATGTATGGATACCTGGCGTGCAGCGGGGCTTTAGACCCTATTATACGGGCGGCCATTGGGTAATGACATCATATGGCCTCATGTGGGTGTCAGATTATTCATGGGGCTGGGCTCCATTTCACTATGGTCGCTGGCTTTATACCTCTTATTACGGATGGGTATGGATACCCGATACTACCTGGGGTCCTTCGTGGGTGACCTGGCGCTGGGGCGGTGACTATTGTGGCTGGGCTCCTTTAGGTCCGGGTATCAGCGTAAACTTTGCGTTCGGCAGCGGTTATTCTGTTCCCAATGATTGGTGGGTCTTTGTCCCGCAGCGTTATTGTTTAAGCACTTCTTTCTACAATTATGCAGCTGCACCCCAAAGTAACATTACGTACATAAGAAACACGACCATCATCAATAACACTTACGTGAATAATAATGTTACGTATGCGGCAGGTCCAAGGATTAACGATATTCAACGGGCGACCGGAAAAAATGTAGCGGTTTACAACGTTGCGAATGTAGGCCGGCCAGGCAAAACTTCAGTGCAAGGGAACGCTGTAAGAATTTATCGTCCCCAGGTAACAGGTGCTAAAGGAACACCACCTGCTGTTGTTTCCAAAGATCAGTTCTTGAAAAATAAAACGCAACACAATGCCCGCGTGTCAGGAAATAATGGACATACCCAACAAATAGAAAAGAACCGGGCAGCACAACGGAACAACAACATAGTTGAACGCAACACGCAGATGAATCCGCGAGTTCAGCGGGCAGAACAAAAAAATATAAGTAAAGCAACAGAGCGGCGTCAGCAAATCAATCAACAGCCACAGCAAATGGAACGCAGACAAATGCCGCAGCAAAATAATAATAGGAATGTAGCGCCTGAACGTCATCAGAAAATAAGTCAGCCACCACCACAAGTAGAACGCAGGCAAATGCCGCAACAAAAAAATAACCCGAATATGATGCCTGAGCGTCGTCAACAAATAAGCCAACCATCGCCGCAACAGGGACAACAACAACCTAAACCAGGCAACAGGGGCAAAGGAAAAGGAAATAACTGACGAGGACATAAAAGACAGGGGCTGCGTCAAGCCTCTGTTCTTTTTACTGGTTGGCTCCTGCCATTGTTGATTGACCAACAACTGAAGCAGACCTAACCATCCGCGTTCTCATCATAAAATTCACCGCAAAATTTTCCTATCTTCAGCGAGGACTTTTTAATTCTCTATGCGTAAGATAAATCAACGTTCAGGATGGTTTCTTATTTGCCTTCTGTTAGTTTATTTTCTTTCTGCGTGTAAAAAAGAAAAAGCCACACACACAGACACATACACACCCGTGCCGTTTCTTACAGATAGAACGTGGAAATCTGATACAATGATTGTCAATCCGCCATTGACCTATAATCAGCTCAGCACGACAGACCAGGTGTCTTATCAACACGCCTTGGACTGGTTCAAAGCAGAACTTACTTTTAATGAAGATGGTACAGTAACATGTAGCGGTGATTGGGATTTTGGCTATAAGACCTGGCGTTTGGTGAATAATAATTCCGATATTGAAGTGTCCGATTATTTTGGGAAAAAATATATTCTTCGCAGTTGGGTTGCTGATGCTGTTCATTTATCGTACGTCATCCAGTTAAATAATTCTTTCGATTGTTCGCTAATTTACAGATGATCCTTCGCAAAGCTGACTCGTACATGATCCAGCTGAAATATACCATCAATTAATGCTGGCATATTGTTGTAACATTGTGCAGACTGTTAATGCCTCTTTCAATATTGCTCAGTGGTTAAAGACGTAATGAAAACCTGCTTTTCACTTGCCGTTACTTTTTTTTATTCTCATGAGGCAAATGCCCAGTTTCCGGTAACGATTCCGTGGAGTTCGAGTGTAAATTTTACTTTCAGTGATGGGAAGCCGCTGCCAGCGGGTTATTCCGATTTTACTTATTCGAGCAGTTCACCACCGGCTGGCGGATCTTACAGTATTATGAAATCAAGCAATGATGCAGGGCATTTTTATTTTGGACCATTCCCGATGTCACAACCTGTGACCGGTTACAAAATGGTTGGGGGCTATGGGTCATGGTTTGTTCCTAAAATGGTATTCAGAGATACAGTCCACAATCTCTGTGGCAACTCCAAATATTTATTTTGGGCAGGAATAAATAATCCTGCCCCCGGCAGTTGTTTTTATCCCAATTTTCTTCTTAGTGTTGAAACTACTTCCGGAACCATTATTAAAACATTCCAGACGGGCGATATTGGTGGTCCTTCTGATAATTATTCCTGGTATTATGGCTATTATGACAGGACTAAGGCGCCGCCTGTTCCATTCTATGGTGGTATTTTTCAATTACCTGCTGGTGTAAAAGACATTGTTGTAAAGATCATCACCAATAATTCAAAAGCTTCACCCTGCGGAACCGATTTTGAAATAGACAATATCATTTTAATGCCAGTAGGGCCGGATATAAGAATTTCTTCCTCTAAATACCCCGGCGGTTGGATCGCGGCAAGTTGCGCTTATGGAGATGTGCCATTGGACCTAAATGGAAAGATCGAGAGTGGATACCGTGATTTTGGCACCCCCAATTACATTTCAGATAACTACACCAACCCGGGATTTCAATGGCAACAAAGTCTTGATGACGGATATACCTGGACAGATATTCCCGGCGCAACGAACATCAACATGTCTCACAATTTTAGTATCTCGGATACTTTTTGGGTTAGGCTGCGGGTTTCTGAAATTGCCGTTATTGGAAATCCAAACTGTAGTAATGTTTCCAATGTTGTCCAGGTACAGGTGGATCAAAAGCCGAAAGATTTTTCATTAACGACCAACTCACCCGTTTGTACTGACGGCGATCTAAAACTTAACGTCTCCGGCGGCGCTAGTTATCGAACCTATGGCCCCGACGGTTTTTTTGATAGTTCGCCCTTTCCTCACATCTATCACCCGGCGTTAGCCGACAGTGGTTGGTACTACGCCGAGATATTCACCTTTG
>VBAQ01000359.1 GCA_005883765.1 Bacteroidota bacterium | reverse complement strand
TGTAGCCGATGACTATAAAACTTTCCAGGCAGAATTTGCAAAACAGGTCAGGTTTGAGAAGAATGATAACGGCAATATTGAGGAAGTGACTGTAACTGGAAAGCCTTTTCCCTTTTTTTACTATGACTGTTCCATATATCCTTATTACTGCACCGGGACAAACGAGATCCAGAATTTATATGGCAGGGCAGGTGGAAGCGGGGGCATTGAAATAAATGTAAATGGCGGCCTTTCAAATTTTTTAGGGGACGGGGGGCAGGATTTCGACGAAGCCACGATAGATGGACGCAGGATCAAAACAAAAAAAATTCCAGCAAAGATCTGGAAGGAAAATGAATTATGTTATCCGTCTGGTGCAGGCGGACCGGTGAGTAATGAGCAGTCCGGCAGCTGGTGTGTGCTCATTCACCGCAAAGGGATGCTTCCTTATATTCCTGTAACAAAAAAACAATACCTGGAACGGGCCCTGAAATACCTTCCTAAATTTTTTTACCTGGATCCGAAGATACTTGATATGGTACCCGATAAGCAGCAAAGAGATGAGATGATCAATCAAAATACAAAATCAAAGAATGATGTGATGAAATTTTACCGTGATGAATTTGATAAAGCGACAAAAGACGGATCGCTGGATGAACCGGCTATCATCCTGGGAGGGTTGTTTAGTCCCATAGATAATTCTAATTTTTCCCTTTTCACTACAGAAGAGGCAGGAGGCAACATGCTGGTCACGGAAAACCCAAATTATATGCGCAAGGATCTGCCGGTATATGTGCCCCAATTTTTTCTTGTATTCTGGAGTTGGCTAAATTCTCCGTCCGTTATAAAGTTTGGAAAAGCGATCAATGAAAATTTTCCAATTGACAAGTTGCAGGCAATGATCGATAAATAAAAAAATGAAAAATGAAAAAATATAAAATAATTCTGCTGTTGTTTATCGCATCGGTTTTTATTCTAACCGGGTTTAAAGAAATTAAAACAACAAAAAATCATGCTGAAGATAAATGGAGAAGCACTATCAGCACTGAATTCAGAGGCACTCGCAGTCTCCCCACTTACGAGGTCCGGCTCACCTATACCGGGTATGGGACATTCGTTGGAATTGAAGATTGCCCGATTCGCACGAACGGTACAGTTGTACTCACCGGATTGCTCTCAGGCCCGGAAAACGTGGCCTCCGACGATGACATGTTTTATACAGGCATTCTGCAATTGGATATAGACATGGATATATGCAGCATAAAACATCTGCCGAGCGGCGAAGCCAAACTATGCGGCATGACTGTAACTGGCTCGGGACTGGTGAAGGTCGAGCTGGAAATTCAATCCGATGAGCGGGGAGGATATATCCAAATGAGGGATACAACATCCCGTGGGTTTACTAAACATGTCACTGGGTCATGCGACCAAGAACAATTAGACGGGGAACGAGACAATGTCCCCCTCAATACCAAAGCATGCTTATTCAGTGGATCGCCACTGCCGATGCTTACACAAAGGACGCTCCGTGTCGGACGATACGTTGGAACTGGTGATTTTGTTGGAGTAGTCGTAGAAGTATTGCGGAAAGTAAAACCCTGACGTATAGGAAGCGATCAATGAAAAATTTCCGATTTAAAAGTTGCAGGCGATGATTGATAAATAAAAAATATTTCAAATGAAAAAATATAAAATAATTCTGCTGTTGTTTATCGCATCGGTTTTTATTTTAACCGGGTTTAAAGAAATTAAAACAACAAAAAATCATGCTGAAGATAAATGGAGAAGCACTATCAGCACTGAATTCAGAGGCACTCGCAGTCTCCCCACTTACGAGGTCCGGCTCACCTATACCGGGTATGGGACATTCGTTGGAATTGAAGATTGCCCGATTCGCACGAACGGTACAGTTGTACTCACCGGATTGCTCTCAGGCCCGGAAAACGTGGCCTCCGACGATGACATGTTTTATACAGGCATTCTGCAATTGGATATAGACATGGATATATGCAGCATAAAACATCTGCCGAGCGGCGAAGCCAAACTATGCGGCATGACTGTAACTGGCTCGGGACTGGTGAAGGTCGAGCTGGAAATTCAATCCGATGAGCGGGGAGGATATATCCAAATGAGGGATACAACATCCCGTGGGTTTACTAAACATGTCACTGGGTCATGCGACCAAGAACAATTAGACGGGGAACGAGACAATGTCCCCCTCAATACCAAAGCATGCTTATTCAGTGGATCGCCACTGCCGATGCTTACACAAAGGACGCTCCGTGTCGGACGATACGTTGGAACTGGTGATTTTGTTGGAGTAGTCGTAGAAGTATTGCGGAAAGTAAAACCCTGACGTATAGGAAGCGATCAATGAAAAATTTCCGATTTAAAAGTTGCAGGCGATGATTGATAAATAAAAAATATTTCAAATGAAAAATTATAAAATAATTCTGCTGTTGTTTATCGCAGCGGTTTTTATTTTAACGGGGTTTAAAGAAATTAAAATAACAAAAATTCCTGCCGCAGATAAATGGACCGGAACGGTGACACAGTTAGTTACTTCTAAGACTAAAGGAAGAATAGTAGCGAACAGCATACTTGGAGAGAATATTTCTAAATGGGATAAATTTTTTGCATTTCACATTGATGCAAATTTTGTGAACAGCAGGGGCACGGTCATCCGTGCGGATACAATTAATAATTGGGAATTGGATAGCATGGCTACTGGTCCCCGGGGCATACCTCCATACATTGTAGATGAGAGAACAATCAGGAGTTATTGCAATGGAAAGGATATTTTTGGCCTGGATGTGCAATTTAGTGAAGACAAAAAAACTTATTCGATCAATTTCTTTACGTCAGATTGCAAGGGGCTCAGGTCATCGGAAGAAAAAAACACTGTCACAGGTAACTCATCCGACACATCACCATCAGATATGGACGGCTTAATATTAACTATCCCTCCTTTTCCCGGGCATCCTGTAGGAAACGACCCGAATATATTGTCTGGCAAATATGACGAAATAATTGCCGCTCCCAATGATCCGGGCGGGGGAGATATCATTACAAGAATAACCTGGAATTTAAAGAAGAGTAAGTGAAAATTAAATTGATAGGGTTATTGCTCTTGATTTCTTCAGCAATTAAAACTTACAGTTACTCTCTCAAAATCACCAGCACTGCCTCGATTTATGAATAGGCTTGAATTATCAGCTACGATTTGAAACCTTTGCATCATTACTTTAGGCATGCACAGCCTGCTCAAGACTTGCTTCAATCGTAATGTTTGTATTGAACAATTTACTGATCGGGCAATTGGCCTTTGCATCGTTGACACATTCTTCAAATTTTGCTTCATCAATATTTGGCACTGATGCTTTCACTTCAAGATGACTTTCGGTTACTGCTCCATTCTCCAGCGTG
>VBAQ01000126.1:1335-12067 GCA_005883765.1 Bacteroidota bacterium | reverse complement strand
AATCGCAATGCCTGAGAATATTTTATAGAGTTGCGATAGTTGATTCTCCTGTTTGTAGTAATCAGCAATTGACTGATCGAGGAAACTATATTCAAACACATAATCAGGAAAATTTTTATTCCATGTGTTTTCCATTGCCGCAATAACAGTTTTTGCTTTGTTTAGATTGAATTTAATATTTGCCAATCCATAAGCGCCTTTAATCGTAGTCATCACTACAGGATTAATGGGATCGCGAAGCGAGTTAACGTGAAAATCTTTTACAATACCAACAATCGGACATGTTTTTCCATTTACGTTAATAAGTTTACCGATCGCACTCCGTGGATTTTGAATACCTAAATTTTTCACTACTGTTTCATTCACCACAAACTCACGGATGGTATCGGATGGAAAATATATTCTTCCTGCAACAAGCTGCAAATTATAAAGACGGAAATAACTTGTATCAGCGCCTTTCATGTTGACAATCATATCCGGGTTATTAGTCTTATTATTGGTCGTGCGTAAGTCCGTGTACCATCCTCCGCCTTCTGCCGGAGCAAACATGCTGAAACTTATATTCTCGATTCCAGGGACGTTATACAATTCATTTCGCAACAAGTCAATTTTTGTACGGCTAAGACTATCATCGGGAATCCCGGCATTGATGATTGCTTTTTTATTGAATCCCATATCTGCAGTGCGGAAGTAATCCATTTGCGATGCCACAATTAATGTCCCGATTATAAGGGTTTGCGCAATCACAAACTGAAACACCACTAATCCTCTTCGAAAAAAAATTCCTTTCTTATTATCGCCACTCACAGTGCCTTTTAAGACATTAACAGGATCAAAACCAGACAATACAAGCGCCGGGTAGAAACCTGAAAGGAATGTAACCAGCACTAAAGCACCAAATACAATGAGGACAAGACTTGTGCTGTATAGATCAGACGTCGACAAATGAATTTCTAGCAAGTTGTTCAAAGAAGGAAGACAAATAAAGGCGATAATTAAAGAGCCAATCAATGCAAGCAAACTCGTTATGCCTGTTTCTCCTAAAAACTGTAACATCAATTGTGTGCGATTAGCGCCCACTACTTTTCTCACGCCGACCTCTCGAGCACGATTCATTGCCTGCGCTGTTGTGAGGTTTATGAAATTTACACAGGCAATAATGAGCAGGAACAAACCGATCAGGCTTAATGCAAGAATCAGGTCCTTACTAAAGGTGCGACCATTAAAATTGCCATATCGCTCATCATAATGAATTTCATTTAGTGGTTGAAGAAACAGATCATAATTAGGATTTACAGGTTTAATATGCTTATCAACAAAACGGGCGAGTAATTTTTCAAACTGTTGTTGCGAATGTTTAGAAGGCAGTTGCACAAAACAATAATTCTGGTCAGAGATATTACTCCAGTTGTTCATGTCCACATTTTTTGCAAGGGTTGCATAGGACACTACTACTCCAAGAGGAAAATCGGTATTCGAAGGAGGATTATTAAGTATGCCTGTTACCTTAATGGGGAATCCAAATATCTTAAGCGTTCTACCAATTGCTGTTTTCCACTCGCCAAAATATTTTGAGGCGATCTCTTTTGTCAATAGTGCTGTATTAGGCTCGGCGAGCGCATTTGCAATATTGCCTTCTGCCAAACTAAAATCAAACATTTTGAAAAACTGCGGCTCGGCGATAAACAGATCATTTCCCTCTTTAAATTTTTTGAGAGTAGAACCATCGGCTGCTGTTACGTTTACCTGCACGCCACCGGCTCCAAAAATGGCAGTAGCGTTTGTAAGCTGAGGAAAATCGGTGCGTAAAGTCTGTGTTACGGGGAATGGCACTCCTGTTCTGTATTCCCTGTTCACGGGATTTTTTCCAATGCGCACAACGCGATAAATCCTATTAGCGTTTGTATGAAAACTGTCGAAACTCTGTTCGTATTGAAGGACGACAAATATCAAGAGGAAAGCTGCAAAACCAACCATCAGCCCGGCGATATTGACAATTGAATTGCTCCTATGCCTGATTAAAGCTCTGAAGGCTGTTTTGATATAATTTTTTATCATCGGCTATAATTTACTCCGTTCTTAAACTTTTTACTGGGTTAGCGAAAGCTGCTCTTACTGCCTGGAAACTTACTGTTAATAGTGCAATCAAAACGGCCGTTGCTCCTGCCAAAACGAATACCCACCAACTGATCTGGGTACGATATACAAAATCCTGCAACCACTGGTTCATAAAATACCAGGCGACTGGTGAGGCAATTACGATTGCAATCAAGACCAATATCACAAAGTCTTTGCTTAGCATGGCAGCAATTTCAGTTACGCTTGCTCCCAGCACTTTGCGGATGCCGATTTCTTTTGTTCTTCTTTCTGCAGTAAACATGCCGAGGCCAAACAATCCCATACAGGAAATAAATATGGTGATACCCATCGCTACATTCATCAACCATATCGTTTTCCTTTCCTGGTCAAACAACCAGCCAATTGATTCGTTAAGGAAACTGTATTCGAAGGCTGTTGCGGGAAATATTTTTTTCCATTCATTTTCGATTTGTGTAAGAGTTGCTTTTACCTGGCTTAAATTTTTTTCACCAGCTGCAAGTTTGATGGCAACACTGTTTTTTCTTTCCGGTACATTCTCGATGATAACCGGTTGAATAGCCTCATGAAAAGAACCTGTGTGATAATCAGCTACTACTCCGGCAATCGGGTAAGGTTTTTCACCCTGCTGGTATAATAGTTTTCCTACTGCATCCTGCGGGTTTGCAAAACCAAGCGCTTTTGAAAATGTTTCATTGATTACTACTTCACTCAGGCTATCACTGCCCAGCATATTACGGCCGGCTATTAATTTCATCTTATAAAAAGGAATAAAATCTTTATTGCCCATATCCGCCAATACCTGAAAGCTCAATTCTTCTTTCCCTTTGTATTTATAATTGTCTATTTTCTGGGCAAAACCCATGGGTGCAGCACCCTGCAGAATTGTATTGGCTACCCCCGGCAAATGCTTAATATTTTCTGCAAACACTTTCAGTTTGCCTTCATGGTCATTCCAGTTATTGATAGTTATAATAGCATCGGTGTTAAATCCTTTATCAGCGCCGGTCATAAATTTTATTTGCTTACCAATAACCAGGGTGCCGATAATAAAGACCAATGAAATGGTAAATTGAAAAACTATTAATCCTTTGCGCAGGTTTATTTTATCAGTTCCTTTTTGTATGTCGACTCCTTTTAAACTAAGAACGGGTAAATAAGAAGCCAAAACCTTTGCGGGGTAAAAGCCTGCAAGTAATGTTGTAATAAGTGTGACTGCTGATAAAAAAATCAACAGGGACGATTCAAGAGGATTGAATGTTATGCCTTCCGGAATATAGGAGGAGAATAGCGAAAGAACAGGGTTTACCAATAAAACTGAAACAACTACAGCAAAAAGAGTAAGTACGCAGGTTTCAATAAGAAACTGAAACATAATCTTCTTTTTGTTGCTGCCCAACACTTTTCGTATACCGATTTCTTTTGCCCGCTGAACAGACTGGGCTGTAGATAAATTAATAAAATTGATAGCCGCAATCAGCAGGATAAATACCGCAAGGCCCATCAATAAGTATAAAACAGGCATGTAGGCTTTGCGGAAATCATCGCCATCATCTCCTCTGTGAAATTCTTTTGTGAAATGAATATCGGTTATGGGCTGTAGCCACATACTTAATTTTGACCCGTCATTACTAGGTTTTACATGCTCTTTGATAAACGCTGCAAATCTTTCATTAACCTGTGCGGCTGTTGTTCCTGCTGAGAGCTTAACAAAGGCCATAGAGCGGTGTGGACTTAAACTGCTCCAATCTTCTGTTGGTACATGGTTCTTTAAAAAACTATGCGTTGCAGTGCTTATTGAAATAAAATCTGTAAACCCGAAGTCTGTATTTTCACTCCAGTCTTTTACAATGCCGGAAACATTTAACTGCAGAGAATCCTGATACACGACTTTTTTGCCAATCATTTTTTCCAATGGGATATTCCCAAAATATAATCTTGCTTTTTTTTCCGAAAGCACCACTTTATAAGGTTCGCTCAACGCTGTTTTTGCATTGCCGACGAGCCAATGATATTTAAAGATGTCGAAATACTGCGGCCCGGTAATAATGCTTGCTGGGGACCACGAGCCTTTTTTTTCTATTCTGCCTCCAAATTTTTTCGCCGGTTTATCACCGTCAGGAATACTGACATTCTCGCCATATAGATGAAAACCTGCTGCTGCTTCAAACCCCGGTATTTGATTTTGAAAACCGGCCACATCATCAGTAGGGCTGTTAAAAAAATCTTTGGTGCCATCACTATGTTGTATTTCTCCTACAATGCGATAAATCCGTTCTTTATCTGGATGAAATTTGTCGAAACTGAGATCATAACTGGTGATAAGATAAATAACGATACAGGCGCTTACACCTAATGCGAGCCCAAGTACATTAATAGCAGTGTACACTTTATGGCGGCTGATATTGCGCCAGGCGATTATGAAATAGTTTTTTATCATACAGTCTTTTTATTCCGTCCTCAGACTCTTCGCAGGATTTGCAGTTGCTGATCTTATCGTTTGAATGCTCAATGTAAGCAATGCAATGATGATCATCGTAATCCCGCTCAATCCAAAGATCCACCAGCTGATATTTGTTCTATAGGCAAAATCTTCAAGCCATTTGTGCATTGCCCACCAGGCAATAGGCGCTGCAACTACAAATGCAAGTAATACAAGTTGCATAAAATCTTTCGACAAGAGTGACACAATTTGGGATACAGACGCTCCCAATACTTTGCGTACTCCAATTTCTTTTGTTCGTTGCGTTGTGGTGTAAATGACAAGACCCAATAGGCCCAAACAACTTATCAAAATGGCAAGCCCCGTACACCAATTAAGGAGATTGGCAGTGTCCTGTTCTTTTTTATAAAATTTAGCAATGCTTTCATCGAAGAATTCATAATTGAAATCTTCTTCAGGGTAAACTTCTTTCCATGCCATGCCAATGGCAGCAATCGTTTTTTTCCAGCTGTCAGTGTTTGCGCCCTTTTGGGGAAGTGCAACATGAAAGGTGAAATGATTTTTTGTCTCGCTGGAAAAAGCAAGTGGTTGTATCGGAACATGTAATGATTTGGTGTGAATATCAGCCAGGACTCCAACAATTGGAACTTTTTTACTTCCACGATCAATCAGATGATCAACAATTTCATTAGGATTCAAATACCCAAGCAGCTTTGCGTAGTTTTCATTTATCACATATTCCTTAAGGGTATCGCTTTGCTCCAGATTTCTCCCTGCAACCAATTTCATTTTGTAAAGATCAAAATAAGCTGTATCGGCTAGCTTGACTTCGACAGAGGCCTCTATCTCTTTTCCATTTTTATTGATTGCCTTCATCGTGGATATATTGACACCATTGTTGGCTGGAGGAAATCCTGCAAGACTTAATTTTTCTATTCCAGGGACCGATCTTAGTTTTTGTTGTAAAACGAATTGCTTATTGTCCGGATGTTGATAATTGTAGGGAGCGTGGAAAAAAATAATCGCATCTTTTTTGAAACCCATGTCTTTGTTCAACGAAAATCGAATTTGTTTTCCTACGACCACCGTTGCGATAATGAAAAACTGTGCGATGACAAATTGAGTTACGGTGAGTGTTTTCCTGATCCATGCTCTCCTGCTTTGGGCGGTATTGGCATAAGCCAGGTTCTTCAGAACAAGCACAGGTTTGTACCCTGATAAGATCATGGCAGGATAAAATCCGGATAATAGACTCACCACAACAATTAATGCAATGATAAAAACAAACAGGCCAGGTTGATTAAACAAATCAAAGTGTAAACCGGGCGGAATGTAGGAAGAAAATACTTTCAATAACCACGGGGTTAATATAATTGATAGAATAGCCGCGAGGGAGGTCATGAGCAATGTTTCACAAAGGAATTGAGACACCAGTTGCAGCCGGGAACTACCCATGGTCTTACGAATGCCTATTTCCCTGGCCCTTTGTGCTGCCTGTGCCGTAGTAAGATTTATAAAGTTGATACATCCCAATATCAAAAGAAATGCTGCTACCGCGAGCAGCCCGTATAAAGTTGGTTTGTGCGCCTGCCGGTGATCGAATGCATCGAAATCAGAATTAAAATGAATATCATTGAGAGGTTGAAGGAAATGGTCGGTCGCGAGGTAAGCGTTTTTTTCATTCTTTTTTCTTACCACCGCTAGTTGCCTGTTTATTTGGGCCGTATCGATATTTTCTCTCAGTTTGACAAAGAATTGTGAAGAAGAGCTCACACTACCCCATTCATCCCAGCCATTTTCTTTTTTTAGTCGCTCGCTGAATGTAGGCAGGGAAATAAATTCCTGGAAAGTGAAATCCGTGATCTCATCAATGTCCTTCACAATTCCGGTTACGGTTGCTGTTACCGAATCATCATAAACAATGGTTTGTCCGATTGCATGACTGATGTCGGCGAAACCAAAATATGACCTTGCACGACTCGCGGTAAGCACCACTTTATGAGGACCTGTTAATGCATTATCGGGTGAACCGACGAGCCATTGATAATGGAAAAACTGAAAATACTGATCATCGGCATAAATGATGTTGTCCTGTTTCCTGAAGTCTTTTCTATTCTCATTTTCCGGAACTGTTATTTTCATCGAATTCGCTTCCCAGAATACCGTTGATTTTTCTACTCCGGGTATTTCGCTGCGCACGGCGGATGGTAATGGACCAGGTACGCCCGCATTTTTAAAATCCTGGTCAGGGAAATGCATATTTGTTACTACTCTGTAAATCCGGTTCCGGTCCTTCTGAAATTTTTCATAGCTGAATTCATAATGAACGATGAGGTAAATCACTAATGCAGCACTAATACCAATGGCGAGGCCGGCAATATTGATAAGAGAGAAAACTTTTTTTCTCCAAAAATTTCTGAATGCTACAACCAGATAATTCTTAAACATGGTTTTTGATTATCGAATTCATTCAATTTTACTGTTTTACCCCAACAACATGCCAGCCTAAAACTGTTTGGGTTACAATGGCTCATGTACGAAACATTTCCTAAAGTGTACGATAATGAACAATGGCTGTGCAAAATCGTACAGTGTTTCCCACTCATTCTGTTCGTAAATTATTTGCAGGATTCGCCAGGGCCGCTTTCACCGCTTGTGCACTCACCGTCAAAATAGCGATCAATATTGCAGTCAGTCCTGCTATAAGAAATATTTTCCAATCGATGCTGATCCTGTAAGCAAAATCCTGCAGCCATTTGTTCATGAAATACCAGCCCAGCGGAAATGCAATTAACATGGCAATGAATACCAGCTTCATAAAATCTTTTGATAGCATATTCACAATATTGGCGACGGAAGCGCCCAATACTTTGCGGATGCCGATCTCTTTTGTGCGTTGTTCTGCGGCGTATGTCACCAATCCAAACAATCCCAGGCAAGCGATCAAAATAGCCAATATTGAAAAACTGATCGCTATTTTTCCAATGCGTTGTTCAGCCCTGTAAATATTATTGAAATCTTCATCCATAAATGAATAACTAAATGGCTGATTGGGTGCGATCGATTTCCATTTATTCTCAACAGCGGAGATCAGGGAAAATACATCTGCCGATTTAAAACGAACTGCGATCTTTCCTCTTTCTTCCGTATAAAACAAACCCATTGGAGAAACCTGTTCTCTTAATGAATTAAAATTGAAATTTTTTACAACACCGATAACATGATAAGTTTTCGTCGCTCTTGAATTTATATTCGTCAGGTAATAAAGAGTTTTATTCAGCGGGTCATCAAAAGGCAACAGTTTAGCGGCTGCTTCATTGAGGATGATAGCTGAAGAATCTGTTGGCATGTCCGCAGAAAAATTTCTACCCTTCAGCATTTGCATTTTCAATGTGGGAATATAATTCTCATCCACATACCAGGTTTGCATGGCCACCGCAGATTTTTGGTCTAATGTAGCATCAGGAAACAAAGGACTATCACTGCGATAATCAGAGGTAGGTAAAAAACCGGACATGGTCGCACCTTCAACGCCGCGGATATTGAATAATTCATTCCGGAAAGTTTTTGCCTGTTTGCCGAGAGGGTAACAATTCTGGATCACCAGGATATGTTCCCGATCAAAACCTAACTTTCTATTGCGGATAAAATTCAACTGACTGTAAATAACTACTGTTCCAACGATGAGTATAATTGAAATGGCAAATTGAAAAACAACAAGACTGCTGCGCAGCCAACTGCGTTTAAAACCGCCGGCAATTTTTCCTTTCAATACCGTGACAGGTTGGAAAGATGAAAGATAAAATGAGGGATAACTTCCAGCTAATACTCCAACGATCAGCACTAGTAAAAGCAACGCAGGCAATAACCACGGCCTGGAAAATAGACCGATATCAATCTGCTTGCCCGACACCTGGTTGAAATAAGGAAGTAATAACTCAGCAATTCCTATTGCAAGTATCAGTGCGATAAAACTAATTAACACAGACTCCGTCAAAAACTGGTTGATCAAATTTTGCTTGCTTGAACCCAACACTTTTCTCACCCCTACTTCTTTTGCCCTGTTGGAAGACCTTGCAGTGGAAAGATTCATGAAATTGACACAGGCGATCAATAAAATAAAAGTAGCGATGGCAGAAAAAATATAAACGTATTGCATGCTGCCGTTTGCGCCCAATTCCGCGGTTTTTGAAGAATGCAAATGGATTTGGGTTAGCGGCATCAAACTGTAGTATACGTGGCCGCCGGTTTTTTTGAATTCTTCCATCGTTGCATGGAAGACTTGTAATGCCTGGGGAGCCAGGTATTTGTTGATGACCGCATCGAATTGGCTCTCAAGTTTCTTAGGATCAGCCCCTTCTTTCAATACAATATAAGTGTTGAAGTTATTACTGAGCCAATTGCCCGAGCGGCTTTCCTCCGAACGCAAAGGGAGAAAAAAATCAAAATTGAAATGTGACTGACTGGGAATATTTTTGATGACCGCGGTTACCTTGCGATTAGAAGTATCGTTCACCACCAGCGTTTTTCCAACTGCATCTGTAGTGTTGAAATATTTTTTTGCCATCTTCTCCGTGATCACGACAGAAAGAGGGTCTGTCAATGCGGTTTTAGGATCACCTGCGATAAAAGACAGGCTGAAGACATTAAACAAAGTGGAATCGACAAAGATCACTTTATTCTCCTGGAGATTTTCATTTCCTTTTTTTATTCTGATGCCTCCGTAATCCCTAAACCGAGCAGCTTCTTCAACCTGCGGAAAATCTTTTTTCAGCGTGGCTGCTAATGGATCGGGCGCTACAGCTAATATCCAGTGCGTGCCGCCGAAGTTTATGTCGGCATCGACGCGGTAAATCCGATCCGCTTTCTTATAAAATTTATCGTAGCTCAATTCATCCATTACGTATATCAGAATGAGCAGGCAAGTTGCCAAGCCGATGGCCAGCCCCAAAATATTGATAGCGGAATAACCTTTGTTTTTCCACAAGTTGCGCATAGCGACTTTGAAATAATTTTTAAACATAAAGCCCCTCCTAACCTCCCCTAAGGGAGGGATTTGATGTTAATTAATCAATTGTATCAACTCATATTTTGAACTCCCCTTAAGCCCCTCCTTAGGAGGAGTTTGTCCGAAGGACTCCTTCGGAGGGGAGGTCTTTATTCCGTCCTCAGACTTTTAACAGGGTTTGCCACCGCCGCTCTGATTGCCTGCATGGCTATCGTTATAAATGCAATCATGATCGCTAAAGAACCTGCTGCGATAAACACCCACCAACCAATCGAAATTCGATAAGCAAAATCCTGGAGCCATTTATATTTATTCATAAAATACCACGCAAGGGGTGCCGCGATAATTATTGCCGCAACAACCAACTTTAAAAAATCCTTTGACAATAACTTTACAATACCCACTAAGGAAGCGCCTAAAACTTTACGAATGCCGATCTCTTTGGTGCGATTGACTACTGCCAGGGCCGCCAAACCAAATAAACCAAGACATGCCAGGAAAACCGAGATACCGCCGGCCCATCCGATAATGCTGCTCCATTTTCTTTCTGATTTATAGAAATTATCCAGGCTTTCATCGAGAAAGCTGTATTTGAAAGGTAGATCAGCTACGACTGCGCTCCAGGTTTTCTGCATGGCGCTCAAAGCTGGGGCAGGGTTGCCCGGTTTGAGGCGTACAAAAAATTTGTAAGGAGCATAATCCGAAAATTGGTGAAACATCTGTGGCTTCACCTCCTCCTTGAATGGCCGGAAATTAAAATTCTTTACAACACCAATGACAACAGGGATCTTTGTTTCCATATATCCTTTTAATTGCTGACCCACGGCGTTTTGGATCGTCCACCCAAAATCCTTTACCATGGCTTCATTCACAATGATAGAAGTAACAGTATCAGCAGCGATCTTCGGATCAAAATTCCTACCGGCAAGCAATTGCATCTTCATCAGCGGGATATAGTCGGCATCAACAAAATATTCGAACACGTCTTTGTGTGTGCCGTTGTATTCAAACCCCGAACGGCTCCAGCCCGTTCCTTCGCCCAAACCCAATTGTGCACTTGCTATCCCAACAATGTCGGGTCGTGAGGAAAGAGCATGTTTGAACAACGGATAAATTTCTTTCGTCCTGGTATCACTTGCATCTACAACAACAATATTTTCTTTATTAAATCCTGGGTTTTTGCT
>VBAQ01000126.1:0-1248 GCA_005883765.1 Bacteroidota bacterium | reverse complement strand
TGCTCCACTTACCCTGATCTTACTCTTCAATACCTCAATGGGCTTGAACCGAGATAAGATCAAGGCAGGATAACTGCCGGCAAGTGTTCCAACGACCAGGGTGAGGCCCGCAAGCATCCATGCCAACTCCGGGTATAATGAAAAAGAAAATTTTAATTCACGGCCCGACAGCTTGTTGAAATAGGGAAGAAGGAATTTTGCCATTAGTAACCCGATTGCCAGGGATAACACACTCAGGAGAATTGCTTCAGCCAAAAATTGTATGATCAAATGTTTTCTTTCACTGCCGATTACTTTCCGAACGCCCACTTCTTTTGCTCTTCTTGCCGAGCGACCAATAGCCAGTGTCGTAAAGTTGATGCACGCAATAAGTAATACGCCGGCAGCGATGCTTAGCAGTATCCAGATCGTTTTCGGATTCACCTGTTCAACCGATCCTCCAAAAATTTTTGTATCGGTATGGCCCGCCTTCAAAGGCTGCAACCCGTAACGCACCGGTGGCACATTACCTTTCCATTTGAAACCCGATTCTTTTAAATCCTTGACTTCGTCAGGATAATATTTATGACGAAAGGCTGCTAGTCTCTGCGCATCATTCGGCAAACCACTACCGGCGTGTAGCTCAACATAGGTGATGTATGCTGACCGGTTCCAGTTATTAACTCCTCTCTTGGCGCTACTTGTGGTTTCGAAATAATTAAAATTTCCAAGCAGTTCAAATTGTATGGAGGAATTAGGCGGAATATTTTCAGCAACTGCACTGATAGTGAAAGGAACAAACCTGTCATCTATTTTTATCTCAATAGTGCGGTTCATCACGTTATCCGTTCCAAAAAGCTGTATTGCTTTTTGTCTTGTCAAAACAATATTCTGCAACTCTTTTAAAGCTCCTTGCGCTGTGCCGTACCTTAGCGGGAAAGTAAACACGCTAAAAATGGATGGATCGGCGTATGATATATTCATTCGCCTCACCACTCCATCTACTTTTACAAAGCTTTCACCCCAACCTTCGCTTAATCGAACATATTCTGCGACGTCAGGCATATCTGCCTTCATAGCAGGACCTAATGGCGATGGCATATAGACATCTCCTCCCTCTTCCTGCCCGTTCATCGCTTCAGACCAACGATAGACACGATAAATATTCGGTGCATTTTTGTGAAACCGGTCAAAACTGAATTCATTTATTGAATACAAAAGAAACAACGAGAGACAGGCAAGACCTATTGACAAACCTGAGATATTGAT
>VBAQ01000344.1 GCA_005883765.1 Bacteroidota bacterium | reverse complement strand
TGCCTTTTCAAGCCTGAATTCTTTCACAAGTATATTAGGAGATAACCCTGTGAGCGTTGTTGTTTTTCTGTAAAGCTGTGATTTACTCATGGCCATGGCCTTGCCATAATCATCGATGTCGAAATCAGCATTCTGCCAGTTCTCTTCCAATTTATTGAATAATAATTCCAGCAAGGTTTCATCCTGGGGCGCTAAGCTTAAGAAATTATTTCTTTTATTCTGCAAATGATCTTTTGCTACAAGGTCTTTAACAGATGAAGCAATAGCGACCTGGAAATTTTTAGCAATTGCACAGATGTATCCCGCTAATTGTATAGTATCGCCAAACAGCTTGTTTGTTTTCCCCACGGGCTCACCGGCATTGATACCTATCCTGAATCCTATTGCATCAACATCGGCATCCTGCATTTCTTTTTGAATAGCCAACGCACATGAAACTGCTTTGGCCGCCGAAGCGAACGAAATAATAAACCCGTTTCCTCCATGCTCCACTTCACTGCCTCCGTACTGCGCCAGGTGTTTTCTTAGAATATTATTATGCCGGCTAAGGAGTTCATTCGCCTCTTCTACGCCGAGTTTATACCGCAGCAAAACCGGATCATCTGTTTTAGTGACAAGGAGAATGCGAAGGGAAGGATCACTGAAAATTTTTAAGCCGTCATCTGAAGTTTGTGCATCTGGAGGATCATATATCCTTCCCAAAAAAGATTCTACCACTGTACTGCTTACTTCGATTATTTTATTAGGGATTAATCCATGAGCCTTCCTGTGCATTTCTTCCACGGCCTCTTTATCGGGAGCTTCTACAAGGCAAAATATAGTTTCTCGCTTCTCATCCACCCAATACGTCATGGCTTTACAACCATATTCTTGTTGGTGAAGCAGATCCTTCTTATGGGCTTCAGCAACATCTTTCGCTTTCACACCAGGAACTGTATGAACGTCCATGTAAATAGGCATGTTTCCTCATTTTATCCTCAAGATAATATTTTTTCTAACAAGGTCTGCGCTGTGATGTTGTTTGTACAAATTCAAATTGAAAATTAAGTTTTCCCGAAAGAATGCCTTCGGCGTATCTTTAGTTACATCGCCCCGAGCCGCAATAATCTTACATCATGCATATCAAAAATTAAAACTCTTACCATGTCTCATATGCGCCGGTTGCTTCTTGCCGCGGCCATCATTTCGTCCGCATTATTTTCCTGCCAGCCGAATTCGAAACCGGTAATTGCTGCGAGCGTCGACAGCACAAACAGGAAGTGGTGGAAAGAAGCTGTGGTATACCAAATATATCCACGAAGTTTTAAAGATGCCGACGGCGATGGTGTTGGCGATCTGAAAGGCATTATTTCAAAACTGGATTATATAAAAAGCCTTGGGGTGGATGTAATATGGCTAAACCCGATCTATGCCTCTCCAAATGCTGACAATGGTTATGACATAAGCGACTATGAAAATATCATGAAAGAATTTGGCACGATGCAGGACTTCGATTCATTGCTGCATGGCTTGCACCAGCGAAATCTAAAGCTGGTAATGGACCTCGTCGTCAATCATAGCAGCGATGAGCATAAATGGTTTTTGCAATCACGGAGCAGCCGAACAAACCCCTACCGAAATTATTATCATTGGTGGAATGCGGAAAGGGGCAAGCCGGCTTTTCGACCGGGATCATTTGAAGTAGATGGAAGCGGGTGGAGATACGATTCCCTCACCAATGCATACTACCTTCATTACTTTTCCTATAAGCAACCTGACCTGAATTGGGAAAATCCAAAGGTTCGGCAGGAGATTTTTAGCATGATGAGATTTTGGTTTGATAAAGGAATTGATGGATTCAGGATGGATGTGATATCGTTCATTGCAAAGGATACTACGTTTCCGGTGATCACTCAAAAAGAATTGAATGAAAAATATGGCGGCGGATGGGATCATTATTTGGCCTCCGGTCCGCACCTGCACGATTATTTGAAAGAGATGAACAGCGAGGTATTGAGTAAGTATGATTGCATGTCTGTAGCTGAAGGCGCCGGCGTGACGACGGCTACGGCTCATGATTTTGTTGATGAAGACGCCCGGAAAATTTAAAGAAGTGGAACCGGGCGGTGTTAAATTGACCGCCTTTAAAAAACTATATTCTAAATGGGATAGCGTTTTTTCTCAAAAAGGCTGGGGGACCATCTATCTCGGTAACCATGACCAGCCAAGAACGGTCTCGCGTTGGGGTAATGACAGCCCCGAGTGGAGGGAACTTTCTTCTAAAATGCTCACTACATTCCTGTTCACGATGAGAGCCACGCCATATTATTTTGCCGGCGATGAACTGGGCATGAATAACATCAAGTTTGATAAGATAGAAGATTATAAAGACATTGAATCAATTGGTATGTACCAACAAATAAAAAATAAAGGCGGGAACCTGCGAGAATTTTTGAATGATCAGAAAATTACGGCAAGAGATAATGGTCGAACCCCTTTTCAATGGGACAGGAGTGTGAATGCGGGTTTCACTACCGGGACGCCGTGGCTAAAAGTAAATCCAAATTATACGACTGTAAATGTTTCTGCCGAAGAAAAGGATAGTTTGAGTTGCCTCAATTATTTCAAAAAGCTTATCAAACTGAGAAAGCAAAACCCTGTGTTTGTTTATGGCAAATATCATTTTCTTGATAGTGATAATTCCAATGTGTACGCCTACACTCGGGAGCTGAATGGGAAAAAATTGCTTGTGCTATTGAATTTTACAAACAAGCCCGCTTCGGTGAGCACAGGAGTCAATATGAGCAATGTCAGGTTGTTAATTGACAATTATGGAAAAGTCTCTTCAACTAATTCGTTGAGACCTTATGAAGCGGCTGTGTATGAACTATAGATGAGCTTCTAGATCAGTGCCTGATGGCGACGAGTCTTTCTTTCAAACTTACCGTTCTCAAATCATATCCCCAATAACATATCATTTACAAACGCTTTGTGCACCCAATGCGCTTAACTCTATAATTTTAATTCTCCATTTGAATTCAATGCCGTCAATTTTTCTAAGAATATGAGTGATATTAATGAAACTATCCAGGAACCAATAGAAGAAGCGGGTAAAAGCAAGATCAATTCCCGTGTTGCTATTTTTGTGGCTATCACTGCCACCTTTATGGCTTTGTGCAATGTGAAAGATGGAAATATTGTGCAGGCCATGTCTCAGGCGCAAGCCCACGCCATTGATGCATGGTCATATTTCCAGGCAAAGAGTACCAAGGAATCTATTGCGGAAAACAGTCTCAAACTCTTGAAACTTCAAAATGCTTCTGCCAATAATGATATAGCAAAAAGTTATGAAGACCAGATCAACCGCTATGAGAAAGAAAAAGCAGAAATTAAGAAACAAGCGGAGGGTTTTCAGAAAGAATACAATGACATTAATCTTTTCGACGATCAATTCGATATGACAGACGCTCTCCTTACCATTTCTATTGCTATGTTTGGGATCACTTCACTCACTCAAAAAAGATGGCTTCTTTATTTTGCTGCGGCAGTAAGTTTAGTGGGCATCATTCTTGGATTAACAGCTTTTTTGAAGATCAGCCTCCATTCCGACTTTGTTTCAAAAATATTGGGTTAGTCTTTTTATTTTACCGGCAGACAATTTGTAGCTACAAAATAAAATGCAACTCAAATGACAAGGAGAATTTTATTGATAGTTATAATAATAGAAGCTCTTACGTTCTTTTTAGCAGCTTCGCTTCATTTTGGTGTCCGTATTATGGGCTTGAATGAACCGCAGATCATTCCCGCTACGATTGTTGAAGGCCTTTGTGCAATTTTTTTGTCTATTGCCGCCATTGCAATAGGAACGCATTCCAGATCAGCCAGGGGAATAAGTATAGCGGCTCAC
>VBAQ01000343.1 GCA_005883765.1 Bacteroidota bacterium | reverse complement strand
ATGTTGATCATCTTATTTACCTCGCGAGGGAGAATTGCACTAAGGTCTTCTTTGAAAATTGAGTGAGTTTTAATTGAACGGGGAGAAGGCGGCAAGGCATCTCTCATTACTCATGACTCACCATGCCGACGGCCGGAAGTTGGCATCCTGACATTTATCGTCCGGACGCATCACATAAACTCCTTAATGTCCTGCATTAGCCTGTTAGCAAT
>VBAQ01000342.1 GCA_005883765.1 Bacteroidota bacterium | reverse complement strand
GGGCTGGATGATCGATGCAAGCCATAACGTGAAAGACCCGCTAGAAGATCTCCTCCAATCGGTAGAAGCGATCATGATCGCGTATGCACAGGCATTGATAATAGACAGAAAAAAATTGAGTGAAGCCCAACGATCTAACGATGTAGTTGTCGCACAGGAAACATTGCAATATACTTTTCGCACCGACATCCGGGCAATTGTGGCCGAGGCGAGAATGAGAAACGGCGGCGCTCTACGGCCGTTGGAACTATTTCGTACTTTAAAAATAAGAGAGCAGTTAATTAAAGAAAGAGGAAGCAAGAAAGTGGCTACAGGGTTATAATGAACAAAATTCCAGTCATAGCGATCTTTGATGTCGGCAAAACAAATAAAAAGGTTCTCCTCTTTGATGAACAGTATAAAGTCGTGCATGAACAAGCTACACAATTAAAAGAAACAGAGGATGAAGATGGATTTCCGTGCGAAGATGTACTGGCCTTGTCAAACTGGATAAAAACGCGTTTTAATCAATTGCAAAATGACCCGAGATTTGAAATTAAGGCGGTTAACTTTTCAGGTTATGGCGCCAGTTTTGTTTACCTGGATGAGGGCCACAATGTGATCCCCCCACTCTACAATTATTTAAAACCTTACCCTCCGCAGCTGCAAAAGAAATTTTATGATGAATATGGAGGAGAAAGCCAGTTTTCGAAAGTAACGGCATCACCTGTTTTGGGAAATTTAAATTCAGGTATGCAGTTGTACAGGATGAAATATGAAAGACCTGAAACGTTTGAGCGCATAAAATGCGCGCTGCACCTGCCGCAATACCTCAGCTTCGTTCTCAGTTCGGGATTGCATTCGGAGTTCACCAGCATTGGTTGTCACACTAACCTTTGGAATTTCCAAAGGAACGAGTATCACCAGTGGGTCAGGACGGAGGCAATCGATAAAAAACTCCCAGAATTGATCTCTTGCGGTGCAATTGCAGGTTATGCAAATAATGACATTCCCGCAGGCGTAGGATTACACGATAGCTCGGCGGCACTTATACCCTACCTAACTTCCTTTAAGGATCCCTTTATTTTAATCTCAACCGGCACATGGTGTATTAGCCTGAATCCCTTTAATCATACTATGCTATCTGATCACGAGTTGCACAACGATTGTCTTTGCTATTTATCCTATGAGGGAAAACCGATAAAGGCATCGAGAATCTTTGCCGGTCATGAGCATGAGCAGCAAGTGAAAAGACTGGCGGAATATTTTTCAAAGCCGCTAAATTATTTTGCTTCTGTTGCGATCGATACGGCATTACTGAACAAGCAAAAACAAGCTCACGCAAGATCCAAATTGACAACTTCAAACTCTCGACCAGCCACTTCTGTTTTCAGTGAAAGAAACATTTCCGATTTTAAAACTTATGAAGAGGCGTATCATCAATTAATAACTGATATTGTCGTCCAGCAGGCAGCAAGCACAAATCTTATCTTAAAAGGAACGGGAGTAAAAAGAATTTTTGTAGATGGAGGGTTCAGCAAGAATTCAATTTATATGTACTTGCTCGCTGAAGCTTTTCCGGGTATCGAGGTGTATGCCGCATCGGTGGCGCAGGCAAGTGCGTTGGGAGCGGCGCTGCTTTTCCATCCGCATTGGAATGACAAACAGCTTCCTTCCGATATTATAGATATGAAACTGTACTCTGTTACACGTCAGGCATCTCTCTAACTCAGTCTTTAATTATGCAACGGTCGAAGCCGGAATTCGCTCCTACCCTTTTGCCCTTTGCCTTTTGTCTATTGCCCATTGCCTCTTACTTCCATGGACAAGGTATGACGTTGATGGGTTCTTTTATTCCCCGCAAGATAATTGACAGCTCAAAAGTTTTTGGTTTTATCGTGGCGTCTCTCAATTTGGAAACAGTAACATCATAAGATAACCCGACTTGAAAATCTTTGTAAGCAAATCCGACATAAGGAATGATAGCATTATTTGACCAATACCAAATGCCTGAGTTCACTAATATATCAGGATGACCGGCAACATAGTATCCGAGTCCCGCGCCGAAGGAATAATATTTTGCTTCATCCTGGTACTGATAAATCGTATTTACATTCAGAACCAATTCATCTTTTAAAAAAGTTTCAAAATTTGCATGAGCCACTTTCCTCATGGCGAGCCGCTGATTTTTATCCTGCAAAAAAGTTTGCCTGGGTGTGTTCAAATGAAATCCGGCCGCACCGATATCAAAATTTGTTTTTTCAGATGTGATGCTATACACGAGTCCTGCACTGGCAGAAAACCAGGGTTTCATATTTGACAAGGCAGCTTCGCCCGATGGAAGATTTGTATTGAAGCCTGCATATCCCACCCATTGTTCTTCCCACGTGAGGCGGGTGAAATCGACCGTTCTTCTTCCATAGGTTGCCCCGAAACCCACTCCCAGCCTGTGAACCGCATTTTGTTTTGCCAGAACAATATCATAGGATATGTTGGCCGAAGCATATTGGCTTTTTACAATTCCATCCATGGCATAATCATACATCAGCATCCCTCCTACTCCCAATGTATTTTTTTCTTCATGCACATTTGGGATTTTGTTCTGTAAGATTTTTCTGTCATAAGAAATGGTGCCAGTAGCGTAAGGACTGGCAGGACCGATCCACTGATCGCGAAAATTAGAGATGATCCTCCAATCGGCATTGATCTTTGCAGTCAGCGCTGGATTTACATTCAGCGGCGAAGAAAAAAATTGTGAAAAACTTGGATCCTGCGCGTGCATGGATATGTTCGCAATCACTAAGCAGATAAGTAAAGTTTTCCGTCTCATAATTTTCACTTTTAAGTTAGCGCATTAATACTGAATTACCAGCTCGTTTATAGTGCTGTTCGTCACAGCCGACCGCCTCGAGTGTCCAGGTATATACATCCATCACTTGTGGCCTGCCATGGAACATTCCATCCCAGCCTTGACCGATAATATTTGTCTCAAACATTAATTGTCCCCAGCGGTCAAACACCCTGAAGTATTTTAGTTCAGTAATGTTAATAGTCAATGGATATAGTTTATCATTATGTCCATCTCCATTGGGTGACCATGCCTTCGGTACATCAATAACAGGGAGACATGCCGGTGGAACCTCTTTGAGCACCACTCGCACAGTATCGACA
>VBAQ01000092.1 GCA_005883765.1 Bacteroidota bacterium | reverse complement strand
CGGAGCCCGCAACATCGGGCACAATGCG
Source organism: Bacteroidota bacterium (assembly GCA_005883765.1). Lineage (GTDB taxonomy): Bacteria > Bacteroidota > Bacteroidia > Chitinophagales > Chitinophagaceae > VBAU01. The sequence continues at coordinate 9,188 of VBAQ01000092.1, read as the reverse complement.
GCCATTGCCATTGGCGGTTATATCGTGTTGGCCGGTTTTTGGGCAGCCCCTTTAACTGGCGCATCCATGAACCCTGCGCGATCGCTCGCTCCGGATATTGTGAGAGGAAATTTTGAAACCAGTTGGATCTATTTATGTGCTACAATAACCGGCGCTTTGATAGCCGTTGGCTTTGAGTGGATATTAAAAGGCAAACCGAGTAAACATGCCACGATGGAGGCGCAGGGTTTAACGGAAGATAAAGACGAAAATTAATTTCAACCAACCGCAAGACCAACAAAACCTGGAATGCTCACGCCTCATGACCCGAGTATTGTTCCTTTATCATGTTCCAGGTCTCTTTAGCGCTTGAGAGGCCTAAAGACTTAAATTCCTTTCCTTCCATCTTGTTATAATAACTAAAAAAGTTCTCCAGCTCCGTAATCTTTTGACGAGAAAGATCTTGGAGTACAACTTCTTCACCTTTTTCCATAGTCAATGCTGGCATCGCAATAATTCTATCATTGCGAAGGGTCGCACCATCTGAGATCTGTTTTGCCTTGATAGCTCCGATTATTTGGCATTCAATAATGCTCCCGGGCAAAAAAGGATCTTCAGCAAAGATCAGTACGTCCAGCGGGTCGCCATCATCACCTTTTGTGTCTGGGATAAAACCAAAATCATAAGGAAAAGCAAGCCCTGCCGGTAAAAGTTTTTTCACCCTGAAGCGGTTTGTTTCCGGATCGAACTTGTATTTGTATTTACTTCCCCTGGGTGTTTCAATTATCACATCAATGCTATTCATAAAAAGCCATTTATGTAATGTCTGTAAAAACTATGCCATGGAATCTCTCAATGCAATACCAAGTTTTTACCTTCGCCAGGTAGTATTGTGATCGTATTTTGCGTCATTTTTAAAAACACCTCACTATGCGAAAATTGGTATTATCAGTTGCTGTAAGCCTAGATGGTTTTATTGAAGGGCCAAATGGGGAATATGATTGGTGTATTATTGACCCCGACTATAATTGGAATGAATTTCTTGCACGTTTTGATACAATTTTTGTGGGGCGCAAAACATACGAGATGAGCTTAAAATTAGAAAGTCGACCGGCAGGGTTTCCAAAATATAAAGAATACATTTTTTCAACGACTCTTGAAGAAGTGAAAGAGGGAGCAACCTTAATTAAAAAGGACATAAAAACTGTTGTTGAAAAAATTAAAAAAGAAAAAGGAAAAGACATTTGGCTATTTGGTGGTGCGGGATTGACGACTTCCCTAATGAACGTGGGGCTGATTGATGAACTTTCCCTTGCTGTTCATCCCATAATACTTGGCGGAGGGAAGCCTTTATTCAATAAAATAAAAGACAGAATTAAACTCCACCTGGTGGATGCTATCAGCTACTCAACAGGACTAGTTTCTTTGACTTACAACGTTAAATAGAGAACACAGCCTCCGTAGTATCTGATAAAATTTAGTTTACCCCATCCCACCATTAACATGAACTGACGAGCGAATATTATTTGGCAACACCAGCAAATTTCCCTGGTTGCCTGTTTCTTTTTCTGCTGTCCGTTGACAATTCAACGCGGTTCATAGATACCCGATGGAAATGACGATCATTTCCGCTTAGCTTGCCGGTCGATTACAGTTTATTCTAAAAAATAATTGACATGCAAACCTTCAACTCACCCATGCAAACAGAAGAGAGTAGCCAGCGTCCATCCCGTCTCTTTCTATTTAACTTATTCAGGCGGGATTATGAGCACTACCAGGGTGTTCCACGAATCAATATCTACCTGTTGAGGTTGCTCTTCACGCTAATGTTTTTGTTCGTAACCTATGATTCATGGAGCCATATTTTTAATCATGCCGGCCCGTGGGAGAATGCCAATGCCGCCGCGTGGTGTATGTGGGGGTCCTATTCGGTCATCTCATTTATTGGAATACTCCGTCCGTTAAAGATGTTGCCTATCGTGTTGTTTGAAATCATATACAAAACTGCGTGGATTTTTATCGTGGCCTATCCTTTATGGGTAAATAATGAATTGACCGGCTCTCCGGCTGAAGGAATGGCGCGTGTGTTTATATGGGTTGTGTTTCCCATCGTGGCAATGCCATGGAGATATTTTTTCAGGACATATTTGCTGGGTAAACGAACAGCGTAAGCACCTGAGGATTTCGAAATTGTTTCAGGTAGTGAAATGCTAGTGGGACAACCAGAGAAAGACAATGAATGAAAGCAAGACGACAGATAGAGTTAATTGTAATCGCCGGGTGCCTACCACCTGCGTCCCAGGAACGCCCTTCGCAATAATCCCACAATAAGAGTGAAGATCGCGGAGCCGATCACTGCCCATACAACAGGGAAGGGTTTGCCCTCGATTGAAATTTCAAAGATCCTGGGCAAGCCGAATCTGCCGGCAAGCCATAATCCAATATAGGCGCCGATAAAACCCACAACTATCGATACAAGGCATCCGCCAAGATCATAGCCTGCGAGTGATTGTCCCACTGCGCCGCATATGGCAGCTATCAACAACAGAACTAAAAATCCTACGAGTGTCATAGCATGAAATTTTAATGAAGGGAAATTGTTTCGGTCACTTTCTAATTAATATTTTCAATCACGCCTGCGATTCCCTGGCCTCCGCCAACACAGGCTGTTACCATTCCGTATTTCTTATTCAATCGTTTCATGTCGTTCAATATTTGAATGGTGAGCTTGCAACCCGTACAGCCTAATGGATGACCCAATGCAATAGCTCCTCCATTGGTATTTACAATCTTGGGGTTTAATCCTGCTTCGCGGATTACGGCCAGCGCCTGTGATGCAAAAGCTTCGTTCAATTCAATGAGGTCAATTTGTGAAAGATTCATGTTGGCCTGCTTCAACACTTTTGGAATGGCGGCTACAGGCCCAATTCCCATAATGCGTGGATGCACACCCGCCGACATGCATGCTACTAAACGCCCGATTGGTTTCAATCCAAGCTCATTCACCATTTTTTCGCTCATCACAATTACAAATGCAGCTCCATCTGACGTTTGGGATGAGTTTCCCGCCGTAACACAACCGTTCGCGGCAAATGCGGGTTTTAGTTTTGACAGCACTTCCAACGATGTATCTGCACGCGGGCCTTCGTCTACTTCCACAACATAATTTCTTTTTTGTTTTTTCCCTTTTTCATCAAGGTATACTTCGTCAACATTTATCGGCAGAATACCTGTTTTGAAATGTCCATTCTTTATCGCGTGAATGGCTTTTTGATGTGAATGAAACGAGAATTCATCCTGGTCCGCGCGACTTACATTATATTCTTTTGCGACAGCTTCTGCTGTAAGTCCCATGCTCAAATAATAATCAGGCTCATCTTTAGCGATAGAATATGCAGGCACCGTTTTCCAACCTGCGGTAGGCACGAGGCTCATACTCTCCGTGCCACCTGCGACGATACAATCAGCCATTCCCATCCTGATCTTGGCGGTCGCGATCGAAATCGTTTCCAGTCCGCTGGCACAATACCTGTTCACTGTCATACCCGAAATGTCAAATCCCAGCGCCCTTGCCGCAATGATGCGACCCACTTGCAATCCTTGTTCAGCTTCAGGCACGGCGTTGCCCACGATCACGTCATCCACACGTTTTGCCTCTAATTGCGGAACCGATGCCATCAAACCTCTAATTACATCGACTGCAAGATCATCCGGACGATAAAAACGGAATCCACCTCGCTTTGCTTTCGCAACAGCAGTTCTATATCCCGCTACAATGTATGCTTCCTGCATGATTGAAAAAGTTGATTATTTATTATTCTTTTTTAGTCTATTCACAATTCTGCAAAGGTAGAAGCTTCATCAAAACCATTAAAGTTAATTTATCTTCGCAGGCCGTATGTACAGATCTCTGCGCAGTATTTTTTTTCTCTTCCCTCCTGAATGGACACATTCTTTTTCAATGAATTGTTTGAAAGTTTTGTGCAGTATTGGCTTTATCAGGAAACTAGTTACACTTTACTTCTCTCCTACTCACCATGCCGACGCTTTCGGTCGGCATCCCGACATTCATCGTCGGGATTCACCACTGACCACTCATATTCTAAACCTCGACTTTAAGAATCCTATGGGCCTGGGTGCCGGCTTTGATAAAAATGCAGCTTATTTAAGAGAACTCGAAACACTTGGTTTCGGCTTTGTTGAAATTGGAACAGTGACTCCTTTGCCACAACAAGGAAATCCAAAACCAAGACTATTTCGTTTGCCAAAAGATAAAGCGCTGATCAATCGGATGGGCTTTAATAATGATGGAGTTAAACTAATAGCGGAAAGATTGAGAAAATTCAGAAGTAAAAATCCAAAAATAAAAATTGTCATTGGGGGAAACATTGGGAAAAATAAAAACACTCCGAATGAAGAGGCGTGGAAGGATTATGCTATTTGTTTTAATGAGCTGCATCCCTATGTTGATTATTTTGTAGTAAATGTAAGCAGTCCCAACACCCCTGGCCTTCGGCAACTGCAGGAAAAAGAATCTTTGAGGAGAATTTTATTGCATTTACAAATGATCAATAACGGGAAAGCTAATTCAAAACCTATTCTTTTAAAAATTGCGCCCGACCTAACGCAGCAGCAGATCGATGACGTAATTGATATTGCACTTGAAATAAAATTGGATGGCATTGTGGCAACCAATACCACTGTCAGTCGTGAAAATTTGTATAGAGAAACAGGAATTGGCAACCAGGAAGCGGGAGGTTTGAGCGGCCTGCCATTGAAGAACAGATCCACACAAATTGTAAAATACATTTCTGAAAAGGCAAACAAAGAACTTCCGATCATTGCCAGTGGAGGCGTTTTTAATGGCATTGATGCAAAAGAAAAGTTCGACGCCGGCGCATCGCTGGTCCAGGTGTGGACAGGTTTTATTTATGAAGGTCCGGCCATAGTGAAACATATTTGCATGGATCTCATGAAAATTAATAATTTACCGCATGGCGTATCTCTTTACAAGTGAAAATATAATCAGCTTCATCATTCTCGTTATTCTCGAAATCGTATTGGGGATAGATAATGTCATCTTCGTTAGCATTATCATTAACCAACTGGAAGAAAAAAATGAGCGTAAAGCCCGACGTGCCTGGATGATCGCCGGCATCATTGTCAGAAGTAGTTTGCTCCTCGGCCTGGGATGGTTGCTATCACAAAAGGGGAAATTTGTAATTCCCGAAAGCTGGTTTGGCAAAGGATTCGATCTGGCCAGCCTGGTCATGATCGGTGGAGGAATTTTTCTTATTTACAAAGCAGTGCGTGAAATTCATAAAAGGCTTGAAGGAGAAGATCCAAACCTTTCGGCTCAAAAAAGAAAAGGATTAGGACTTGGCCAGGCCATCGCCCAGATCATACTGATTGATACAGTGTTTTCTTTTGACAGCATCATTACGGCAGGAGGAACGGCAAAGCGTGTAGAAATAATGATCGCAGCAGTGGTCATCGCCATGATCATTATGTTTTTGTTCAGCCCTAAGATTTCTGCTTTCATTCATAAACATCCTACTCTAAAAATGCTCGCCCTTTCTTTTTTGGTCATGATCGGGCTCAGTCTTGTTATTGAAGGGTGGGATTCAGAAAAAGCCGAACAGCTACATCTCAAATATTATATTTATTTCGGAATGGCTTTTTCATTTGGGGTTGAAATGCTGAACCTGGTTATGCAAAAAAGAATGGCTAAAAGAAAGGTCATTCAGCTAAATGAACCGAGGTTGAAGGAAAAAGAGAAAAATTTTTCAGATGAGGCAAAATAATTCTTCCTTAAAAGAAATCACGTTATTCGAAGTATAGTTGCTGCCACCACGCCCGCCGTTTCGGCTCTTAATCGGGTTTCTCCCAATGATACAGCATCAAAATGATTATGGATAGCGAGCTGCACTTCCTCGTCTGTGAAATCTCCTTCCGGGCCAATTAAAATGATTTGCGAGGCAAGGGTTTCGTTGACAAGATCAGCGAGATTCCGTTTCTTATCTTCTATACAGTGAGCAATGAATTTTTGGGAAGCATGCATAATTTCTTCCTGCCGGAAAATTAATTCGTAGTCTATCGGCTTATGCAAAACGGGCAGCCAGCATTGTTGCGATTGCAGCATGGCGCTAACGAGAATATTATTCATCCTGTCTTCACGAAATTTTTGTCGCTCAGTTCTTTTACAGATCAGCGGAATGATTTCATTGATTCCGATCTCTGTTGCTTTTTCAAGAAACCACTCAAGGCGATTTGCATTTTTAAGAAGTGAGATTGCGATCGAAATTTTTCTTGAGCCTTGTTCCTTGTGCCTTGCCTCTTCAATTCTTACTTCGCAATGTTTTTTGTGGTCGCCAACAATTGCAGCAGTCAACAAGTTTCCTTTTCCATCTGTCAGATTCAACCTGTCTCCAGTCTTCATTCGCAGTACTTGTACCACATGCTTGGAATTTTCTTCGTCAAGTAGGATTTTCCTTTTAGACGCATCGTATTCGCTGATATAAAAAAATGGATGATTCATTGTTAAAAAGAAGTCCCGCGTTCAAGCGGGACAAATCTAAAATCTTAAATCCTAAATCTAAAATTAGAAGGGGTCTTCATCCTCAATGTCGTTCATCTTGCTCCCCGTCTGAATGTACAGCTTCGGTCCTTCATCATCCTTAACCGGTTTCCAGTTACCCGGCAATCCGATTGCACCAAAATCTCCACCGTCGTCTTCAACAAATTTCTGAATGTGGAGCAATGCTCTCAATTTTATCGTTTCCAATGAACCGTTACGATGCTTCGCAATTCTTACGTGCGTCTCACCACGATTATTCTCGCCCATTTCATTTGTGGTGATATCATAATACTCCGGCCTGTACAAAAACATCACCATATCCGCATCTTGCTCAATGGCGCCTGATTCACGCAAGTCACTAAGCTGGGGCATTTTTGTGCCGTCCTTTGCTCCGCGTTTTTCCACTTCGCGGCTCAATTGTGACAGGGCGATAATCGGAATTCCCAATTCCTTGGCCAGGCTCTTCAGGTTTCTTGAAATATTGCTGATCTCCTGTTCGCGATTGCTGTTACGATTCTCACCGGTGCCGCTCATCAGTTGCAAATAATCAAGGATGATCATCCCGATGTTGTGCTTGTTTTTTAAGCGACGACATTTTGCTCTCAATTCAAAAATGTTCAGTGCAGGAGTGTCATCGATAAATATCGGTGCCTGTGCCAGGCGCTGTATGCCCCTTGCATACAATTGTTTCATCTCGTGCTCTTCGAGTTTTCCTCTTGCAATTTTTTCCAGCCATATCTCGCTTTCGGCAGCCAGGATACGCTGTACCAGTTGCCCGGCACTCATTTCCAGTGAAAACACCGCGACGGGTGTCGGCTTACTCGCATGCAATGCTGCATTGCGCGCAAGATTTAAAGCAAAAGCCGTTTTACCAACAGAAGGCCTTGCCGCCAGGATGATCAGATCTGTATTCTGCCAGCCATAAGTGACACGATCGAGGGAAGAGTAGCCGGTTGGGACGCCGGTTACATCCTCATTTTTATAACGCAGATCTTCGATCCGCTGAATGGTCTTCACTAATACAGAATCGATCGTATCAAAGTTTTTCCGCAGGTGATTGTTCGTTATCTCAAACAATTTACTCTCGGCATCATCAAGCAGGTCAAAGACATCGGTGCTGTCCTCGTAAGCATCACCGATGATCTCTCCGCTGATACGTATCAGTTCACGCTGAATAAATTTTTGAAGAACGATCCTCGAATGCGTCTCAATATTGGCTGAAGAAACGACCGTATTAGTGAGCTTCGTCACATAATAGGGCCCGCCAACCATTTCCAGTTCTTCCTTCGTTCGCAACTCCTCTACCACGGTGAGGATATCAATTGGCTGGCTTTTTTGTGCCAGGGCTTGCATGCTGCGAAAGATGCGCTGGTGGCCCTCAACGTAAAAGCATTCGGGTTTCAAAATTTCTGCTACGGTGTCAAATGCATTTTTCTCCAGCATTATGGCACCCAGTACGGCTTCTTCAAGGTCTTTTGCCTGAGGTGGCACCTTCCCATACACCATGGTGCTGAGATCAAGGGAAGATTTACGCCGTTTTCTGTCTCTGTTTAGGTTAGTAAGATCCATGTTTGGTCTTGGTGGACAATAAAAGGTTAAACCATCGTTTTGTTATTATCCCCGCCACTCGCGGGGCTGGTGGACCATGGGTCAGATTCCAGCCTTATATTATTAAATTCTTATCTCTCTGTTATTGGAATATTTCCCGGCAGTCAGTGAAACGAATATAAAAGCAGAAGTTTCTGCAAAAAAAAAAATTCTTATTCACTGCCCATTCACAGGTTTGTCCACACGAATACGGACTTGTTCAAACTATTTTCCATGGTCTTCCACAATTTAAAAAAAATAACCACTTCGATCGGTTTTAAATCCCCACATTTTGTGATTAAAAAAAGTCGCAGGTTTTTTTGGTCAGAACTCAGAAACTCCAGAATGGCACTTTCATTGAAATGGGGAATATTCTCCACGTCTGTTTTCTTGTAAAAGCTACTGTTATCAAGCTTTTCCTGATTATTGTAAAAGGCGCTGATTTTTTGTAATCGGCTTCAATGCTGCTATTTTGCTTCCGTTGCGTCGCACACTTCAACGTCTTGTTCGCTGCTCAACGCGTGCAGCCTTGATTTCAGATATTTAATGAGTCAACATTTTCTTAACTACCGCGAAAAAATTCCCGGAAGGCGTTTAAAAAATCTCAATCCTGTCGTGGTTTTAACATCATTTTTCATTTTTCCTTCTTGTACAACGTGTCCATTTTTTCTGTGAAAGTTTGGCACAGTCTTACTCGCTGCACAATATAACCCCAGCACGATCAGTTATAAATTCTACCCCGAACCACTGCCGTATTTTTTGAACAATTAAAACATTTTATATGGAAACTTACCTGGAAGCTGTGAAAAGCATCAACAGACCCTACCCCGTAGTCGCGCAGGTACAAAATAACACTACCATTTGGGTCGGGCATTTGCAATCAGACCCCACAGATCATTTCGCCGGCCAAACTTTTACTTGTCCCTGCAGCGGTGATTTGAACAATATCCAGGTTTACTCGGCCGCCGTCCAAAGCCCAGGGGAAATCATGCTCTCGTTGCACGCATTTGACCAGCAAAATAAAACCTGGGGCCCAATTCTCGCA
>VBAQ01000341.1:402-2684 GCA_005883765.1 Bacteroidota bacterium | reverse complement strand
GTTGCATTCTGCAATTCGATGTGCAGTTTCACGCCAGGTTTTTGCTGGCGATACATTACAGAGAAATCGTAACGCAAACCGCTCTTGATGCCCATGCCGCGGAAACCCTCATTCAACATACTCAAATCACCCTTCTCAGCATTGCGGGCAGTCACACGGATGTAACGGGGATTCGTATTGTTTTCTTCTCTGCGGTTCTGCACGAGAATATCGCCTTCGGCCTTTTGCTTTACCGTCCAGCCCATCATGGGTTTGAAGAATTCAAAGGAGCGGTTTTTCACCATTTCGGCATAGATGCCGCCATCAGCTCCAAAATTAATATCCTCAAAGAAAACGCCCCACATGGTTGGCTGTACGGTCGCTTTGACTTCGTTTACCTTTACCACTATAGGCCCTGGTTGCGCATCTGCCTGCAGGCACAGCATGAAAGGCACCAAAGCACTGACAATCGATAATTTTTTCATCTGTTTATTTTTCAATTTTTTTTTGCCACACGGAATTCGCAAGTCGGGATTCATCGCTGTTCACATGAATTTGCTCGTTCGCCACGGCGGATTACGGCTCATTTGATGAAATATGTTTGTTTAAATGTTTTTGTTTCTAAGACGATATACATGTATTCCGCACCTCTATTAGTATTTGTTTCCGCTTATTAAAAAGGTAGCCTGAAAGAACTTAAAGGGTGGCTCACCTTTCTTCAAATGATAAGAAGTTATTGATCACTCTAAAGTTTTTTCACCCTTTATGTTTTCAGCCATCAATTGGTGAAGATCAAAAACGCAAATTTTGTTTTTACCTTTCTTCAGCCATGAAGCGGGACAATACAAACGTTCTTGCGGACCGATATTCCAATAACGTCCCAGGTTATGACCATTTACATACACCATGCCTTTAGCATAACGACTTAAATCAAAATAAGTATCGCCTGTTTCAGATAAATTGAATTCTCCCCGGAAGAACAAACCCTGTTTGCTATTTGCCGGGTTCTTTGCAGATTTTGCTGCAGACTGTACAAATTTTTCATCCATTGGCAGCGAATAAATTTCCCAGTCCATCAACGTCATTCCGTTCAGCGTTACCCTGTCTGTAATCCCTTTCCGGTCAATCATGAATTGAGCAAAGTTGATGTGCCCCATCCCTTCGACCAGGATTTCCAGTACCGGGTCTTTTACCTCCGTTTGGGGAAGCTCCACCGACCAGCTACCGCCGTCGCGGTAAACAGTATCAATAAATTTTCCATTCAAAAACACAAGGGCATAGTCATGCGGCTCCCAAATAGTAAGCTCGCCACTTTTATGACCCACCAGTTTTGTTTTGTAGAGCATCAATCCCTGGTTCTGGTCAAAGGCTTCCATGGGTTTGGGTTGCGGAGAAAAAACAGGCTTAGGCAAATTATCCCAAATGGAATTGATTGCCCGCATTTCAATATTGGGAATTTCAATAGCACTAACTGCCTTGGGCAAATCAGGAATTTTATATGTGACATATTTAGCAATAAGATTTCGCAGCATGAAATACTTGGCCGTAGGCTGCCCCTGTTCATTGATCGGCGAATCGTAATCATAACTGGTAATATCCGGCTGGTATTGTGTTGATGAAAACGCATTAGCTCCGGCAGTAAAACCAAAGTTGGTTCCACCGTGAATCATATACAAGTTGAATGATTTTTTATCTTTCAATAAGAACTCGATTTCTTTTTTCAAATCAACGGTATCTCGCCTTGCCCATTTCTCTCCCCAATGTGTTAACCAACCCGGATATGTTTCACTGCTAAAAGATGGCACATTCGGATTTCTTTTTTTGGCCTGCTCAAAATCTTCTTCATTGGCGCCAGGGTCCAGTCCAATGGCAGCGCCATCAATATTTCCGGCTTCAAGCATGTAAGGGGTAGGCCCATCAGCGGTATAAAAAGGAACGTTGATACTATTTTGCAACCACAGTTTTCTTAATGTTTCCAAATATTTTTTATCATTGGCATAACTCCCATACTCATTTTCCATTTGCACCATTAAGATGGGACCACCATTGGTGCATTGTAATGGTCTTATTTCTTTTGCCAGGCGATTGACGTATCTCGTCATTGCAGCTATATATCGTGGATCCATGCATCGGATCCTGATGTCCGGGATTTTTAAAAGATAAGTGGGTAAGCCGCCAAAATCCCACTCGGCACACACATAAGGGCCGGGGCGAAGCAAAACCCACATGCCTTCTTCTTTGCAAATGCGGATGAATTCAGCAACGTTATGATTGCCTGTTGTAAAATCAAATATGCCGGAACT
>VBAQ01000341.1:0-396 GCA_005883765.1 Bacteroidota bacterium | reverse complement strand
GCCAGAACTTGTTTCATGGTAGTTCCAAAATGCATACACCGCAATGGTATTGCAACCCATTGCTTTTGCCATTTGAACGCGATGCCGCCAATACTCATGCGGTATTCGTGCCGGATGCATTTCGCCGCTTATTATCTGGAACGGTTTGCCATCCAATAAAAAATCATTTTTGCCCAAAGCAAATTGATGTTTCGGCTGTGCAAATGAAAAGGAAGCAATGAATAAGAAACAATAAGAGATTGCCAGTCTATTCATATCTGATGGATGAAAATAGAAGTTGAGAAGCTAGCCACGGCACACGCCGTTGGGCCAATTGTTTCACCGACTCATAGACTTGAGCATTTGATGAAAAAAATGACCCTGCTGTAAAAATTATAATTACAAGAGTTTTGCTTT
>VBAQ01000354.1 GCA_005883765.1 Bacteroidota bacterium | reverse complement strand
TCAAGATCACCGTGTGGTGCCCCTTTGCAAAAAAAGTTTTTGATAAAAAACCAGATTGGAGCGATGTTTTGGATAAATAATCATTCAGTTCTTGCTTTCTCCAATGCGGGCCGCGTATTTTCTGTATAACAACTTACTTATTGCAAGTGTGTTGCCCTTCGGCGAAGGGGTAAACTTATTATTGCCTTCCGCCCATTTCTCTTCGAACTCTTTTACTTTCACAGAAAATCCATTCTCATCAAATGCTTTTCCGTTTTTTATGTCGGCAATAACGTCTTCAACAAACATTTTCCACCTTTCTCCGTAATAAGTTTTCATCAGCCCGGCCCATGAGCGATTAGCATAGTCGACTAACTGCTGCCTTCCTTTCTGTCCCCACACTGTCAGTATTTTTCGGGCATCTCTTTCATAATATCTCTTTTCTGCCGCTGAAGTGCCTAGTGTCATGGCACTGGCGATCCAATCTCCAACCAAACTATTTTTATTGGAAGCCAAAATAGTATCCATATCATTCATCAGCTCTATCATTTCTTTTCCTGATTGTGTGAGCCGCGTAATATTTTTTGTCGCGTACGCATCTGCAAACTCATCGCGCACATTCTTAAAATAATTCCCCAGGATCTGCCTCGCGACAATCACCAGGTCAAATTCATATACATCCGTTGTTCTTTTAGCCTTATTCAATAAATTCCATGCCTTCAATAGTTCCCGGTTATCATATTTGATAAGCGGGTTCGTTGTCCAGCTCTGGAAATCTTTTAACACAGGTCTTGAGTTGGTAAGCGTAGCCCTGCCTACTCCGGCTGCCTCAGCATAAGTAGTGTGGAGTAACACACTCCAGGCTTTGATCGCGTTTTCATCATCACCTCCATACCTGCGCCTGGCCCAATTACTCACCCATTGATCCACATCTACTTTGCCATTACTCCATGCTTTTTCAAAAACATATTCATACATCACCGGGTTGATTCCAAATCCCTCCAGGGTAGAACCAATACCCCACATATTATTGCCGCCATTGCGAAATGTATTTTCCATTCTCTCTTCGACTTCCTTCAGGTCTCCGCTCATCATGGTGTTGCCACCAAAATTTCCAAGATAACACCACAAGTATGGCTGGCCATAAAATGATTCTGTTGTTTTCCAGACTTCAGTTTTGTCGCAGTAGTAATCAAGCAATAGCAATTTATCCTGTGGCACGGCGCGCAGGTAAGCCTTAATTCTTTCATCCGTCCAATTTTTTCGATTGTAATAGAATATCCATGTCATCTGCAACCAAAGCGCTTTCGGATCAACTGTTGTCATTGATGTATAAATTATTTTGGCCACATTCGCAAGATAATCCGGCTCCCAGCTGGGCGGCGTTACTTCATTGAAAGGATCGGTGCCATAAATGTTATCGGTACCGAATAATTTTGTTTGTTCGTCTAAAAAAGTTTTTTGGATGGGATTAAACAATGAATCAAAAGGATCTAAAAAATAACTCTGGTATTCTTGGTCGAAATCGCTCCATTCACCCAACGAAGTAATTTTTGCCCCGGGATATTTCGTTTTTAAAACTTCAGGCACATGGCCGGCAAATGCAGGAAGTACCGGTTTCATGTGCAATTCGCGTTCTCTCTTTAAAATTTTTTTCTGCAATTCTACCTGGCTGCTTAACCACGACATGGGCAACGGCCCCTCCCAGTGATCAAGATTTGCCATGCGGTGCCAGGGAAGATAAGCAGGACCCACAAAATAATCCCTGATCTGTTCATCGTTCAATCCAAATTTCTTCCAGACCTCGTACCATATGTATTCCTGCCCGGTTATGGCCAGAGGCATGTTGATGCCATTGAGCGCCATCCAATCGATAAATCGTTCCCATTCTTTCCAGGTCCACCATGGCATTGTGTAACCAAACGTGCAATAATTCAACATGAATCTATTAGAGCATCTTGCTTCATGACGCACGGTTTCTTTGATCGCCGGCATTTTTGCCGGGAGAAAAATTTTGTCTTTACTGTACCATGAAACAGAGGTGTAGCAGAAATATTTTAAATAGTAATTCAAACCAACCGCCATCGAGTTGGCGTTATTGCCGCGAACAATAAGCTTATAAGCTTATTGTTTTGCCATTTCAACTCAAAAACATCATTTCCCGAAGAAGGGATCGTTGAGAAAATAATGTTCTCAGAAAAGGCCGGGGCAATTCTTTTTGCCAGCATCTTTACGGCATCAATGTCATTTGAGATGGCAACTAAATGAATGAACGATAAAATAACGAAGGATAAGAAATATTTCATCACAACAGGTTTAGTAATGGGCAGATCTCAAATACAATTTTACAAAAGATATATCTTTAAATCATGATCATCTCCATCTTTAATTGAGGCAATGAAAAAGATCCTCGTTTTTTTAGCAGCAACGCTGATTTGCAATTATATCTATCCCCAACAAACGGATAAATATATTTTATTAAAACCCGACCGTGTATTTGACGGAGAACAAATGCATACCGATTGGATTGTGCTTGTAAAAAATAATAAGATTGAAGAGGCGGGCAGCATGAAATTATTGAACTAAAAGGTTGCACGCTTTTGCCCGGACTCATCGAAGGGCATTCACATCTATTTCTTCATCCTTATAATGAAACAACCTGGGACGACCAGGTTTTGAAAGAATCAAGAGCTGAGAGAACAGCCCGTGCGGTGGAACATGCAAAAGCCACACTGATGGCTGGTTTCACTACGGTTCGTGATCTTGGGACCGAAGGGTCGATGTATGATGATGTCGGATTGAAAACAGCAATTGAGAAGGGAGTAGTTCCGGGGCCACGAATGATCTGCGCAACGAGAGCGATCGTTGCAAAAGGAACGTATGGTCCAAAATCGCCTTCGCCCGATGTTGTCTTACCACAGGGCGCAGCAGAAGTTGCAAATATCAACGAACTGGAAAACGAAGTGAGGACACAAATTTCAAAGGGCGCCGATGTCGTAAAAATTTATGCCGATTATCGTTGGGGAAAAAATGGGGAGGCAGAACCAACTTTCACAACGGGGGAAATCGCCGCAGCCGTAGCCATTGCGAAAAGCAGCGATCGTGAAGTAGTGACACATGCAACCACAGCCGAAGGAATGTTAAGAGCCATCAACGCAGGCGTGTCAACTATCGAGCATGGAGATAATGGAACTGCAGACATTTTTAAATTAATGAAAGAAAAAGGAGTAGCTCTTTGTCCCACGCTTGCTGCCGGTGACGCCATTGAACAATACAGGGGCTGGAGAAAAGGAATTGATCCTGAGCCGGACCGAATAACTAACAAGAAAAAAACTTTTCAGCTCGCATTGAAAGCGGGTGTTACCATTTGCATGGGTGGAGATGTAGGAGTCTTCGCTCACGGTGATAATGCGAGAGAAATGGAATTGATGGTTCAATATGGAATGAAGACGCTCGATGTCTTGAAGTCGGCCACTTCAACTAATGCTGATGTATTCGGTTATGGAGATAGAATCGGAAGGATCAAACAAGGATTGTTGGCCGACCTCATTGCTGTTGAAAACAAGGATTGTTGGCCGACCTCATTGCTGTTGAAGGGGATCCTTCTTCCGACATAAAAATCATCAGAAAAATAAAACTGGTCATGAAAGATGGAATCATTTACAAGCAATGAATTTTCAAAATCATTTTCACCAAAACTCACAGACGTGTTATCTAAAATCGGTTCGTCGATATTGTTGAGCAGTTTGATCTGTTTACAAGGCTGCAACGAGATCGCATCTTCCAACACGCAGGCAATTGCCGACAAGATCTATACGAATTCTCTCATCTGGACCGGCGATTCGTTACACCCAAAAGCAAGTGCATTGGCAGTAAAGGACAGTATGATCATCTTTGTCGGAGATGATTACAAGAAATTTAAGGGCAGTAACACGGCAATAATTGATGTAGGTGGAAAAATGATTATACCAGGCTTTATTGACAACCACACCCATTTTCTGGGTGGTGGTTACCAGTTAGCAAGTGTTGACCTCAAAAACGCAAAAACAAAAGAGGAATTTATTTCTGCGATCAAAGTCTATGTCTCGTCATTAGGGAAAAAGAGATGGATACAGGGTGGCGATTGGGATCATGAAGCATGGGGCGGAGAGCTTCCGCAAAGACAGTGGATCGACAGCGTAACAGGCGACAATCCATTATTCATTAGCCGTTATGATGGACATATGGCGATGGCAAATTCCGTCGCGTTCAAACTGGCTGGCATAGATAAAAATACAGTTAGCCCTAAGGGCGGTGAAATCGTAAAAGATCCTGCAACGGGTGAACCCACCGGCATTTTGAAGGACGCTGCGATGGACCTTGTGTATAAAATCATTCCCGATCCGACAACAGTTGAATTGGATGAATCATTGCAACGGGCAATTCATCATGCCTGGGAAAACGGTGTGACGCAGGTGACTGATATGGGCAGCTATGGCGGATGGATAGACCGGGAAACGTACAAAAGAGCACAAGAAAGAAATCGATTGAGCCTCCGCATCTATTCTTTTGTTCCAATAAGTACCTGGAAAAAACTTGATTCAGTGGTGAAAAAAGAAGGGAGAGGAAATGACATGTTGCGGTGGGGCGGCTTGAAAGGATTTGTTGATGGATCTCTTGGTTCAACAACCGCATGGTTTTATCAACCGTACCTTGATGCACCGCACACAACTGGCTTGCAGGTGACAGATACAAATCTTCTTCGTAAATGGATCTTGCAAGCTGATTCGGCGGGATTGCATATAGCTGTCCATGCTATTGGAGACAGAGCGAATGATTGGCTGCTGAGCATTTATGAAGAAGCAGAAAAGAAAAACGGAAACGCCGATCATCGCTTCAGAATCGAACATGCCCAACACCTGACACAAGATGCAATCCGCCGGTTTGCTCCGTTGCAAGTGATCGCTTCCATGCAGCCCTATCATGCGATTGATGACGGAAGGTGGGCCGCCAAGCGACTGGATGATAAACGACTGAAAGGAACCTACGCGTTCAGAAGTTTGCTTGACGCGGGCGCACTAGTCACCTTTGGCTCCGACTGGACTGTTGCTCCGCTAAAACCAATTGACGGGATCTACGCAGCAGTAACACGCAGAACATTGGATGAAAAAAATCCGGGTGGATGGTATCCCGAGCAGAAGATCACAGTCGAAGAGGCTTTGCGTTGCTACACGGTTAATAACGCCTATGCAGGTTTTCATGAAACCAAAACCGGCAGGTTAAGAGAGGGAATGCTCGCAGATTTCATTATTCTGTCAGAAAACATTTTTGAAGTAGCACCTGAAAAGATCCGTGACATCAACGTAATAAAAACGATCATTAACGGGAAAGAAGTTTTTGTGAGAAAATAATAAACGGAATCCATGAATGCTGTGAGTTCAGGAATTCAAATCTTTTTCCCTGGTTTGGTTGCCAACACTATAACGACTGAAGGAACAAAGGAACGCTGATCCTACTTCATCGCTGAAACAAAATGATATTTTCCAGAACCAATTTCGGCAACAACATAATTTCCTTCTTTTCCAGTGACCTTAATGTGTCTGGCCGAACTCAAACTAATGTCATCCTCCTTGATTGCATCAATTGAACTGGCAGGAATGTATACAGTTGCTTTTGTGTTGGAAGGAATTTCAACATCCAATTGAAGTCTGTCACTATCAATTTTCCAATGCGAGCTAACAACACCGTAATAAGTTTTTAAATCCGCATTCGCATAGGTTAAGTCTCCGCCAACATGAGGCATTATCCTGATGTGCTTGTATCCCGGTGCATCCGGATAGGTGTCAATGCCCGCAACAACTCTGTACATCCAATCGCCGATCGCCCCATAGGAGTAATGATTGAAAGAATTCATTGACGGCGTTTCAAAGGTGCTGTCAGGTTTTATTCCATCCCATCTTTCCCAAATAGTTGTTGCACCCATTTTTACAGGATATAACCAAGAGGGATAAGTGTCTTGCACTAGCAGTTTGTATGCGACATCATCATGTCCGAAACGGGTAAGAACATGACACAAGTACGGCGTACCTAGAAACCCGGTGGTGAGGTGATTGTCATAATTTTTTACATTATCGGCAAGACGCTGTGCAGCCTCCGCTCGTTGTGATTCAGGCAACATATCAAAATTCAATGCAAGCACATACGCAGTCTGGGTGTTTGACACAAGTCTTCCATTCGGG
>VBAQ01000353.1:2400-2868 GCA_005883765.1 Bacteroidota bacterium | reverse complement strand
AAATTCATTTGAAGAATTACAGCTCGAAGATAATGTTATAGAACTAGCAAAATCAATGGCTCTATACCCGACAAAGCTAGATTTTGTTGAAGCAAGTTTTCAGATAGGAAATGTCTACACATCGTTGCTTCCAGAAGGATATAAATCTTCGCACGGAATATTTTATACTTCTCCCGATTTGGCTTACAGGATTATTCAAATGGCAGAAGATGCAGGCATAGACTGGACGAGCTGTCGAATATTAGATCCTGCATGCGGCGGAGGAGCATTCTTAGCACCAATTGCCTTGAAAATCGCAGCACACCTAAATAGTCGAGATTCCGAAATTATCTTAAACCATATCGAAAACAATTTAGTGGGTTATGAAGTAGACGCGTTTAGTGCTTGGCTATCGCAAACTTTTTTAGAGGTTGCTTTAAACAAAATTTGTAAGACGGAGAATCGTAAAATTAAGTCTGTAATAAAAAT
>VBAQ01000353.1:0-2369 GCA_005883765.1 Bacteroidota bacterium | reverse complement strand
GAACTGCCTACAAATGAAAAATTTGATTTAATCATAGGAAATCCCCCATTCGGCAAAATCAGTTTGCCTGACGGGCTAAGAAGACCTTATGAGCGCAGTCTTTATGGCCATGCGAATTTATATGGATTATTCATACACTTTGGAATCTCTCATCTCAGGGAAAATGGAGTTCTCGCTTTTATAACTCCAACCAGTTTTTTATCAGGGGAGTATTTTAAGAACTTACGGAGTTTTATTCGCGAAACGTCTTCCCCATTAGAATTCGATTTTGTACAATTTCGAAAAGGAATGTTTCAGGGAGTGCTTCAGGAGACCATTTTGAGTACATACAGGAAAAACCGAACGAAAAAAAAACCGGTAAAAGTGAATGAACTAAAGATTGACTGTAAAAACAAAATCAATATCGATTCTATTGGTAATTATTTTTTACCCGAAGATAAAAAAACAGCTTGGTTGTTACCGAGAACTCAACAGCAAGCACAGGTTATTAATAAAATTAAGCAGCTTAAATGCCGATTAAGCGATTGGGGTTATACGGTAAAAACTGGTCCCTTGGTTTGGAATCGCCATAAAAATCAATTGTCAGCTAACCTAAGAAAAAATGCTTTCCCCTTAATTTGGTCTGAAGCCATTTCTAGCAATGGAAAGTTTAACTGGAAAGCTGATAAACAAAATCACACGCTGTATTGTGTTATATCAGAAAAGGATAAATGGCTCCTTACTAACGAACAATGCATTTTATTACAGAGAACTACTGCGAAAGAACAGTCAAGACGCTTGATTTCAACTGTTCTTCCGGCTCCGTTTATACAGAAATATGGTTCTGTCGTTATTGAAAACCATGTCAACATAATTAAAGCTATAAATGGCCTACCTAACGTGCCCCTAAAAGTCCTGAATATTTTTCTCAACAGCCGGGCAACAGATATGGTATTTCGGTGTATTAGCGGCAGTGTTGCTGTTTCAGCCTATGAGCTTGAACAATTACCTTTACCCTCTGTAGAGAGATTAAAATATCTTGAGCATCTAATACTGAATAAGGCACAAATCGAAATTATCGAATCAGAGTGCTATAATATTTACGAGTTAAACGATGTCGGAATTACCGGACCTTTTGCCACGCAAAGAGATATTAAAGCGCCTTCAGCTGATATTTCCTGAAGGAACTCCTCACCGTGCTTACTGTGTCAGGGAATTATCTGCAAGCACAGTTTTTGTAATGCTATACATCGGTGCACTTGAAGGATCTAATGTTTATTTATCTCCGAAGCATGTCTATAAAATGACAGAAAAACAATCTAAGCAATTGGACGAGGCATCTAGAAAAAAATATGCTGAGGATGTTCTTGTTCCAGGACACAAAATTCGGGGTAATCGTTGGTATGCAGATAATACAAGAGAATCAATTCGCGATGAAACGCTACGCGAGGGTTTCATGCAAGTCGGCGCAGTTGTTAGTAAAAAAGATGTTGCAACAACTTCCAGCAAGGGAAGATATCTTTTAAAAAAACAATTTGCTGAATTGTTTAGTCCCGACTTCTCAAACGAACAGTTAAAATCGTTGATTGTTGAATGGCAAAAAAATAATTTGTCGACAGGTGCTCTGGCCAGAATTGCATTATTAAAAGGTACTGGTCTAGACAATGAAGAAGGAGTACTTGTCGAGTTCCCAAATAAAGAAACTCGAAAATTGAGTGCCGGATTAAGTTCGGTATTATCCAAAGCTGTCATAGAAAACTTTGCAATCAATTTTTTCGAAAAACCCGTCGTTTTGTGGTTAAGCGAAAGCGGCAAGAAAGTCGTAGCAAGGGACGATCAATTAGCGAAAAAAATAGGAATTGAAGTTAATGCTAGTGTAAATCTTCCAGACATTATTCTTGTCGATTTAACTTCCTCCGCTATTTTAATTGTATTCATAGAAATTGTCGCTACAGACGGTGCGATAACAAATCGCAGGAAAGAAGCCATGTATAACATCACCGATGCAGCAGGTTTCAAGAGATCAGAAGTTATGTTTGTAACTGTATTTCAAGATAAAAATAGTCAAGCCTTTAGGAAGGCTTTTGAAAATGTAACGTCGAATTCATTAATATGGTTTTCGTCGGAGCCAAACAATGTATTTATCTTAAAAGAAGGTGCTATTAAATTATCGAAGTTAAAAACCGCGTTAGAATAATGCTTTGCTCGCGTCTACGCCCTTGTTGGTACGCCAGGCCTCGAAGCAGAGCTACCAACAACCGAAATCATGAAACATTCCACATCGTTAGTAGACCACTCACAAAACCCACGCCTCATATCAACGATGGCAAAAATTCTTATTGAGAAATCTTGAATGCTTAGTGAAGCGTCGCTAACAACGCTTTAATCCA
>VBAQ01000340.1:2181-4745 GCA_005883765.1 Bacteroidota bacterium | reverse complement strand
TTTCAAGCAATTCACAGTCTTCTAAGGCTTCCGTATTAAAGGTGCCGGAACTTCCGGAATTGAAACTTGCAAAATCGCAGAGCCACCAATCTTCAAATGAGAAAAACAGAATACTCTCTTTCCCGTCCCGATTCTTCACGAAAGTACGGGTGCACCCTTTGTTAATATACGCTTTTGAATAACTGATGCGGCCAGCCCTGTGGTAATAGCGTCCTTTCTTTAGGTCTATATGCACAAAGTGCGAAAGCAAATATTCATATTCATTATTGTCAAGCCCGAACGTTTTTTTGAATAATTCAGAAAACCGGGCGTCAATTGGATGCATAAGGCAGTCTGTTTCGTCTATATAAATTAAAAGCTACTCAATTTTGATGAATCTGTCGCAATAATTTGCTTTCCTCACAACCAAAAAAAAGAAAGCAATCCACTTATAAGTCTAACAAATACTAAAAGTTGTTTCATCTCGGATATTTAATAGTAGCCAACGTTCAGCGCTTCGCGACGTACGGGTAATAGAATTCCGTCGCCCCCGGCTAACAGCAGATGCACAATAAACCAGACGATGAAACACGGATTACGTCACTCGTATTTTGGCAAACCCCTGTTGTATGTTCGCCCTTCATTTTGGTGTGTCGAATTAGAGGTCTGTGTCCAATGAAGCGATTGTCGGTGTTCGAGTATGGACGTTTTTTTGCTATGATGTTCTAAACCAACAACACGAATTTATAGAAACTTTACTAAGTTCGGGGTTGTTGGTGCGGAGTTCTATCAATGAAATTTCTTTCAATTGAACACCAATGGCGGCGTAAAAAGACTCCAATGAGAGATCGATTTTATTAAATAGTCGAGCAATAAAAACTTTTGCATACCTGATCATAATTTAAACAATCGTGAAATAATAAAACTCAATTTGTATCCGCCATGCTTCCATGAATCTGTAGTGTTTGGGATGTAATCATTTTCCAGAATACCTGAAGCATTGGTCAACATCACTGAAAACAGATGGCCCCCCGATTCAATTTCAACGCCTGTACCTAAAGGATTGTGACGTGGGTATGTTAGTCCGTTTACTTTTGGAGTAAAGAAATAATCTGCTATAAGGGAAGTGTGCTTGGTAAACCTCCATCGAAATCCACCGCCAAGAGCTAGTAAATCATTTTTGTCGCTTGAGTCCAAATCAAGATTGCGATGAACATAGCAAGGAACGATTTCAAAAGAGAAACGTGGAGAAAATTTCCGGGCTATTACAATCTGCGTCGCATAAGTGTAGCGATAGGAAGGCTTATAAATTTGAAATGAACTTTTGGTTATGGTCGAATAAGTGATGTTGGCAAAAAAACTAATAGCCAATGGGGCCTTGTCAATAGCTTGTTCAATGATTTTAAATTTGCCTGAAGCTTCCAGATTTTCATGGCGCTTACTGCGACTTACACTGATCGTCCACCAGTCTGTGATGCCATAATCAAATGCAATGCGGATGTCTTTACTCTGATCGAGTCCATAAAAATTATGGTATCCGCCTCCGCTTTCTTTTCCCATATTACCAAAAAGATGGGTGACTCTGAAATCAAGTGTATGCTTTTTCAGAGTTTCATTTGTTTCGGCATTAATGATCCTTGTTCCTTTAAAAATTCTGATTTTCTTTGCCGTGTCTGGCCATTCACGGTTTTGAATTTGATTTTTACTATCACTTTGCGCAAAGGCGCAGAATGAAAGAATAAAAATAAGGGCTAGAGATAAAAAGAATTTTATCATTTTATTATTGTATTAGATTGATTTCGCAAAAAACCAGAACTCTAATTTTTTATCTAATTGTGCGGCGCACCTGCCTTAATCCAACATAGTATTTTTGTCTGTTCGGCTTGAGACAGTGGGCCATTTGGGGGCATCGTTCTATCATCAATAATTACTTTCTTTAAATCGCCAACCTGAGCATGTTCAGCAAGCTGATCATATGCTGAGTAATCGTCTGTATCAGGATTCCCCGCATGACAACCCGGAATCTCACATTTGGCGTCAATGATCGGTTTAATGGTTGTTGAATATTTCACCGTACTGCAATCAGTAGCAGGTATGATCTCTTTGTCATGTCTGCAAGCGGCGATGAAAATGATCGTGCACCCAAAACAGAACCCTATCTTTTTAATCATGGTTATTATTTTCTAATGAGTGGTAAAGCTTATTGATTAACAAGCCGCCGGTTTTATCGCGCGTAGCTAAACCGTCGGGTTGTTTTTTTAATTTTTTTGCTGCAGCAATAAATTCAGGGTGATCTTTAAAATCTTTTTTCAGGTTTTGTAAAGTCAACCGGTGGATAGGAGATGTAGGACCGGTGCTGTAAAAAATTTCTCTCCAGCTTATAAATACAGAGGAATAGATGATCAGGCTTCCTGATTCTTCCACTTTATAAAAATCTTCCTGTGCATTTAATTGCGTTCCTCCTTCATAATACCGCAACAAGTTTCCACACTCGGTATATGCATAAATGCTTCCCCGGGGGAATTCGAAACTGGTGTCCGGCATAGTAATCTTAAGCTTAAGCCTTAAGTCGGCAGGAAAAGGGA
>VBAQ01000340.1:1151-2137 GCA_005883765.1 Bacteroidota bacterium | reverse complement strand
GAGAAAATCCTTTTCTGTCAGATAAATACCTGCATAGGAGGAATCTTTGTACTGTGAATAGGCTTCATCCGTGTCAAAAAAGAGGACAATTATCATTCCCGCATAGCGAATAGCTAAAGAGAGAAAGTGATTCATAATTGATATTTTTATTTCATTTTTTTATCCTGGAAAAATATAATCTTCGAAGAGACGAAGAGTGGTCTCTTCTTTCCCTACTCATACAGATCCTTTTTCTGTTATTTTTTAACGCTATGATTTAAAAATTTGTCTTGGACAGTGGCAGGAAAACCCCTCTTAGGGCGAACAATTTCTTTTTAATCGGTTCCTAAAACAGAAAGGTTGCTCAACAACGCGGGGAACTGCTGTCACTGATAGCTGTTGGATGGCAAAATTTTGGCTCTTTTTGCAAGATTAGATTTGAGTCAACGTCTTTGTGCCTGGCAAATGTGCTAAAATGTGCAATGGGTAGCGCGGACTTAGATTGCAAGTTGCCATGAAACATGATGCTGCTTTAGGGTGACATACAAGGTTCACGCATTGCCGAAGTGCCGGAACGTGCGTGCCGGCAGATTCGCCTTAGGCGAGATAACTTTCTTTACTTACGGCGCAGTACTAAAGTACAATAGCTTCCAAAAGTTGAGGTCATATTGTAAGCCGGTATGGAGGCAGTGCTATGTTATACGCATACTCTACTTTCTCAGTGGGGCTGTACCGGTTCACGTCAGTACTAAAAGTTTATATAGTAAGTTATCAGTCCTACTGCTATTAAAACGATTCCTGTAATTCGTTTTTCGTGTTCTTCTAAGAAGTGCGAACGAATATTTTTTACTCCGTGCATTCCCAGATAAACCAAAAGCATCATCGCACCTACTGTGATAAAAGTGTAAACTGCTGACACAATCCAAATACCTGCCCGACCGATTGTGTTTGCTTGAAAGTAATACGCTTTAATTTCTACACATGGCGTCAGAAACATTCCTAAACTT
>VBAQ01000340.1:0-1131 GCA_005883765.1 Bacteroidota bacterium | reverse complement strand
AAGAACTGCCCACCTTGTTTTGCTGTTTGATTTCGTTGCAACTGTTTCTTTGTGGAGGTGTGGATTGTCGTGATGATGATGTCCGTGGTCGGGTGACTGTTCATGGTGATGTTCGTGGTGGTGCTCATGGTCATGGTCGGGATGCGTGTTGTCGAGTTTGAAATGCATGTGTCCATGTTTTGCACCTCGTATATCAAGAACGATGTAAATGATTCCTAACACAACCAAAATTGCTGGGGCTACAATTCTCGAAATGATGCCGTAAGAAGAAGAAAGTTTGTAACCAACAATTCCAACAACAATTCCGATTATCACCGTGCTAAGTGTATGAGCAAATCCTGTGACGACTGTTCCAAACATTGTTTCGGAGTGAGTCCATTTTTCTGTCTTGCCGACTGCAATTAACGGAAGCCAATGATTAGGTATTGAAGCATGAATGATGCTTAAGAAGAAACTCGCAAAGAATACTTGTATCATATTGTCAAAATCTGTTCATGATTTTGTCTGTCAATGCTTGCCCGGCCCGAGTTGAGCTACGAAATTAGAATCTGCAGGCGAGGTGGCTTAAATTTCCGACTCACAAGCCGCCCGCCGTCAGGCACGGCAGAATATCAGATATTGTTACCGCAGTAGTAACAAAGTAGTAACAAAATTGTGTTAGATGAGGGCAAAAGTAGTAACAAAATTGTGTTAGATGAGGGCAAAACAAGAATAAGCAAAGTAAAGAAGATAAGCTGGAAAACTTGCCAGTGGTGCATTTCTAAGCATAAAAAAGACCGGTTAAAAACCGGCCGAAGTGCCCAGAACAGGAATCGAACCTGCACAGTATTGCTACCACTGGATTTTGAGTCCAGCGCGTCTACCAATTCCGCCATCTGGGCAATTCTATTTAATCATCTCAAAAAGTCTTCCCCATCCAATCAATATTTCTCTCCGTAGAGACCTCATTCGGCCGTCAAAGTTCTCTTGTAAAATTATTCATGGATGAATAATTTTTAGGCCGTCTACCATCCCGATGGCTATCGGGACCGCCATCTGGGCAATTTCTATTTAATCATCTCAAAAAGTCTTGCCCATCCCAATCAATATTTCTCTCTGTAGAGACCTCGTTCCGCCGTCAAAGTTCTCTTG
>VBAQ01000339.1:2564-3731 GCA_005883765.1 Bacteroidota bacterium | reverse complement strand
AAAAAAATCAAAGGGAAAAGTGATCGTTTTTTTTTGTAGCGCGTTTTGCGAATAGCTTGTGGAGCAATAACTTTTTTTGTTCTGGGCTTATTCTTTCTTGACATAAATACTGGTTGGTAATTGCCTGGATGAACAATGTCTCAATTTAACTAATGACGCCGAATTTGCCTAACTCCTGCAAAGAGAGAATGAGATTAACTGTAGAGACAGTTGTTGATTTGACAGGCCTTTTATATTTTACCAGATAAAATACAAACCCGTTCAATTAATTCCGATGAGCTCACGGTTGATTTCAATTGCAAAATTTCTTGTCCTTTTGACAATTGCTCTTGGGCTACTTGTATTTGCATTCAAAGGAATCAGCGTAAAGAAGATCTTCGATGAAATATTCAAGGCAAATATTTTCTGGGTGTTGTTATCTGTCCTTTTCTCCGTCATTGCTATCGTTAGTCGCGCATACCGCTGGAATTTGTTATTGGAACCACTAGGCTATTCTCCGAACCTAAAAAATACGACCTATGCTGTTTCCATCGGTTATTTTGCCAATCTTGCTTTTCCAAGGCTTGGCGAAGTGACACGTTGTGGAACATTGAGCAGAGCTGAGGCAATACCTTTCAGCAGTTTACTTGGCACCGTGATCGTTGAAAGAATTGTTGACGTGATCAGTCTTCTCGTCTGTTTATTGTTTACCGCCATCATTGAATTAAAAAGGTTGGGTAATTTTCTTACAAAAAGTATTGTTGATCCTTTATTTGGAAAGATTAAAAATATCATAACATCGCCCATTGGTATCGGTGCCGGCGTCGCTTTTATTATTCTTGTTTTCGTTGCGGTGATCTATTTAAAAAAGAAACAAAGGCAGGAGGGAAAAGAATCGACAATATCTCACTTCATTAAAGAACTGATTGCTGGATTGCGAACAATAGTATCGCTGGAGCGTCCATGGTTATTTATTTTACATTCAGTATTTATTTGGGTCTTATATTTTCTGAGTGCCTATGTTTGCTTTTTTGCCTTGCCTGTCACCACTCATTTGGGATTAAGCGCTGCCCTTTTTGTTCTAACGCTTGGTGGCCTGGGAATGTCAGCGCCGGTGCAAGGCGGTATCGGTGTCTATCATTTGCTGGTATCACAAGGATTGATGCTTTACGGATTATCTCAACAGGA
>VBAQ01000339.1:0-2550 GCA_005883765.1 Bacteroidota bacterium | reverse complement strand
AACTCTTCTACATAGCCTCCAAATTGTGATGATCATTGTATTGGGAAGTCTCTCATTGCTGCTTATTTTTTTCAATGCCAAGGCAAGACGCGTAAGAGCAACAAATGATCAAACCCTTTAATTTCGTTTCAGTTTTCTGCTGTAATAAAGATTGATTGCGACCACATTTTTAGGAGAGGTATCCTCTCTGCTAGCGCACCAACAGCAATGGAAGGATTCACTAGAAACCTGGGAATGCCGGGCAATAAAAAATCCCGATATTCGACTTTAATATTTTCATAGCCAACCGAGTGAAGTTTTTTTGTAATGAATGATTTACTAAATGCCATTTCTGCAGGCTCCAGATGGGCTTTCTTCCTAAAAAAGGGGAAAGAAAAGATAACCCAGCAATAAGGATTATAAATATTGGGTTCAAGGAAAATGATCTTGCCGCCTGGCTTCAATAATTTTTTTATGGTTGTCAATGCCTCATCAAGTTGAAAATATAAATGGTGAAGAATGCCATTTCCAATTATATGATCGAATTGCCGGCCATTGAAATCACCTGGTTTATTAAAATCCATAACGGCGAAGGAGAGATTTGAGCGTGGGAAATACCTTTGTGCGTGTTGAATAAAAGGCACGCAAAGATCAATCCCAAGAATATTAGACTCCGTTTTTTGCGCGATCATATCCGCCATGATACCCATGCCGCAACCGATTTCAAGAATATCGTTTGGTTTTGAAGTGTCGAACTGGCTGATGATATAATCTACTCTACGCTTTAATCGTGTTATAGTAGTATATGAAGGCTTATAAATTTGATTATGACTACGATCATCCTTTACTTTCATTAAAAGGAATATTACAACTCTAAATTATTTTACTACCAAAATTGTGTAACCTAAAGGATCTTCTTCAGAGCCCAAATTCAGGAACAAAGAAATGTGTGAAATTAGGACGGTTAACAATAGTACTGGGCTCAGAATGATCCAAAAAGGGAGAAAAATGTATTCCCAAAGCTTTGATGGGAGAAGGTTTCTAAAAAACAGAACAATAATTTTCGATCCAATTGCTGAAATATCAGTACCCCGTGGTTTTATAACAACCGAAGAAAACTTGGAGAAAATTGTTTGTAAGCTACTTGGCGTATAACGGAAATAATCCCACGGTATATAATGATAACGGGCACTCCATGGGATGGTGACAATTCCACTTCCTCCTTTTTTTAACACCCTAAATATTTCGTCTACTAGTCTCTGGTATTTTTCAACATGTTCCAAGACTTCGGTACAAAGGAAGGCATCAAATTTTTCATTTTCAAACGGTATATCCTCACCATTAAAAGCGGTAATTAAGGGATTATTATAGTCAAATTTGTCTGCATCAACTATATCGATACCGAAATAGTTGGTGCCTTTTGTCAACAAGAAGCGATAGGGAGATTGACCACAGCCAACATCAAGTACACTTCCGGTATAACCGGGCAGTTCTTTCTTTAGGTCCCGATAAATTGTCAGTATTTGTAAGTCTAATATAGTCCTACCAAAGAATTTGATCTTACCAATCACAGAATCAGGAGGAGTATTTGAAATTGGTTTGAATTTCTCCGCCATTTTTTTTGATAACCCTATTAAAATAGTTTTTATTTAATATTACTTTTGAAATTTTCTATTTCAGCTGCCGAGTCTAATTTTTTTCCTTTATAGAGAATAGATCTTCGGATAAATTTTGGCCGGCTTTTACCTTCTTCAAAGATTTTTGATAGATATTCTCCTAAAACAGAAATTGCTAATAACTGGACCCCACCAAAAAATAGAATCAGGACAATCACCGTAGTGAAACCTTGTGGGGCATTTGGCAAGATGAATCTTAAAGCGACCTGGATTAGAATTCCAAGGAAAGCAACACCGGTTAGGGTCAGTCCGACATAACTAAGAATTTCAAGCGGTACAAAGCTGAAAGAGAAGATTGCCTTTTTCGCCCACTGAATGTTTTTTCTGAAATTATTCGTGCTTTTTCCAAACATTCGTTCGGGGCGCACATAATCAACACCAATTTGTTTAAAGCCAACCCAGGCTCTCAGACCTCGCAAAAAGACTTCTTTTTCCGGCAATTTATTCAACTCCCTTACAACCTTCCTGTCCATCAAAGAAAAATCACCGGCGTCAACAGGAATGTTGATGTAGGATAGTTTATGGAAGGTTCTGTAAAAAAGTTTATACATCAAATTCATCATAAAACTGGCTTCTCTCTTCACTCGTTTTCCATAAACCACGTCATATCCTTCCATCCATTTGTAGTATAACTTTGGGATCACTTCCGGTGGATCCTGTAGGTCTCCATCTAAAAGCGCAACTGCATCGCCGGTAGCAATTTCCATTCCGCTCAAAAAGGCAGATTGCGATCCGAAATTCCGTGAGTGTGTAATCCCAACAACGTTATAATCGTTGGCGACAATATTTGCAATCACCTTTTCCGAATTATCCGGCGAACTATCATTCACAAAAATTATTTCATAGCGGACCTTTGTCTCATTGAACATTTTTACAAGACGCTGGTACATGATAG
>VBAQ01000334.1 GCA_005883765.1 Bacteroidota bacterium | reverse complement strand
TGGAATTGCTTGACGGGGTGATGAATATTTTAACGCGCACTACAAACTTTCCTGTTCTTACGGATTCGGTAAAGCAATTTCATCTTGGCACAGTCGAAAATGCGAGGGCTTATATCTTTGAAAATTTTACTCAGGATATTTCTCTGCAACAATTAGCTGAACATTGCCTGGTAAGCCCTTTTCATTTCAGTCGTATTTTTAAAACCGTCATGAACATTTCTCCACATCAATATCTCAGGGAAGTAAGATTGAATCATGCAAAGATTTTGCTTATGACGACCGGGCAATCTATCACCGACGTCGCATTGGCCTGTGGGTTTAATAGTTTGGAGCATTTCGTTACTGCATACCGGCAACGATTTAAAATAAATCCCTCGGCCCAACGCAAGCTTCCCGTATAATGAAAGATGGGAATGGACAATCGGGAAACAGAGGATACAGACGAGCATTCGAACCTGTGCCTTCAACTTACACAAATCCGTTTACTCCAGACTCAACTTAAAATTTTTTGGCTACGGTGATGCAAGATTATCTTATTGACAGTTTTCTTTTTAACGACAGTGCCAATAGAAAAATGTTGAAAAAAATAAATAACCTGCCAGATAAAAAAGAATGTATAAGATTTTTTAGCCACATTATTAACTCACAAAACAAATGGATGGCAAGAATCTTGCGGCATAAAAATGCGCCAGGAATGAGCTGGTGGGATCCGGTTTATCGTTTAGATGAATTAGAGGCAAAGTGAAATGACAGTCTGCAGTCGTGGATCGATTTTCATGAAAACAAAACGGAGGAACAAATTTTTAGCGAAGTGGAATTTATTGGATATGATGGCGCAAAATGGAAAGCAGAATTAGTTGATATTGCTTTACAGTTAATTTATCACTCCATTCATCACAGGGCCCAGATGCAGATGCTCATAAGACAGCAAGGAATGGAGCCGGATTTTATTGATTACATCGGAACAAAATATCGGAAAATTTTTTAATCAATCTTAAAAACACTTAATCATGGCAAAGACTTCTTATATCCCCGAAGGCTACAATGCCGTAATTCCTGCGCTGGCATTCAAAGGCGCAGATGCTGCCATTAAATGGTACAAAAATGTTTTTGATGCAAAAGAAAAAATGCGGTTTGATAATCCTGACAAAACAGTTGCCCATGCTGAGCTTACTATAGGAGACGATGTGATCATGTTGTCAGAGGAAAATCCCGAGTTCAACAAAAGCCCGAAAACATTAAAGGGCAATTCAGTGACTCTTTGCATGTATGTGCCTGATGTAGATGCAACGATTAAAAAAGCTCTTGATAACAATGCCAAACTTATCAAGCCAGCAGAGGATCAATTTTATGGTGACAGGAGCGGTCGTATTGAAGACCCTTTTGGTTATCTCTGGATCATATCTACTCACGTTAGAGACGTTTCCGAGGAAGAAATGAAAAAGGCCATGGAGGAAATGGCACATGAGCATGCTTAATGACCAGCATGAAAATTTCGATTTAAACGAAGCGCCTTCAATGTTGAATTGAAGGCGCTTTTTGCGGGATAAGCAGGTGCAATTTCGATATTTGATATTCGATATTCCGTTACGCTGCTATCTCTTTCAATGCGTCACAAAACTGCTGCATCTCTTCGATTGTTCCCATACTTACCCGGCACCATTTGCCACCAAAGTGTTCACGGAATTGAACATAGATATTTTTTGCCTGCATCAGCGATGTAAAATCTCCTTTCAACTTATCAATGTTGAACAGAATAAAATTGGTCGACGACGGAATATAATCCAATGAAAATTTTTTAAAACAATCGTAACACATCTCTCTTGCTGTCTTCGCTTTCTGTCTGCACTGCGACACAAAATCCGCGTCATCAAGAGAGGCCATGGCTGCATTGCATGATACCATGCTTACTCCGGCATCGGGCCAGGGCTGATAACTGCTGAGCGACTTGATTGTGTTCGGATGTGCGATCGCATAACCAACTCGTGCGCCTGCGA
>VBAQ01000347.1 GCA_005883765.1 Bacteroidota bacterium | reverse complement strand
ACGTTTAACTCAAACACAAAGTTCTTTGAATTTTTATTAGGTCATTATAGGGAAGAATTTAGATCAGCAAAATTTGTTTGGCTACTTAATTGTACCTTGTTAGATCAGGAGCAAAGTTATTACTCAATGACACTAAATAGCCTCAATATTTCGTAGGTGAATAATTCAATGCAACCGAAAGAATTTCTGAAAGAACATATCGCAAAAACAGCATTGCTTACAGATGATGAGTTCGACTATTTCTTTTCCTTTTTCAAGCATCTATCTTACAAAAAAGGGCAATCAATCATTGCTGAAGGTGATAAAGTAGAACATGAATTTTTTGTTCTGGGTGGTTGCCTTAAAACCTTTTATATAAATGATGATCTGAAGATGTTTATCCTCCAGTTCGCTATGCCAACATGGTGGGCGTCTGATTATAACGCACTATACAGCGGCGCAAAAGCTACTGTCAATGTTGATTGCATCACGGACGCAGAAGTGCTATGTCTATCTAATGCTGATCGGGAAAAAATGTGTAACAACATTCACCGGATAGAACATTTTTTCCGCTGGCGTACAAACAAAGGATATGTCGCTTCACAAAAACGATTATTGTCGTTGATGAACAACGATGCTAAACACCGGTATGAAGAACTCCTGGAGCAATACCCCGCTCTCTATAATATTGTACCCAAAACTTTAATCGCTGCCTATTTAGGCGTTTCCAGGGAGACACTGAGCCGCCTTTACCATTCCTGAAATGTGATATACATCACAAAAGTCTTTGGTTTATTTAAATGTGATGCAGGTCACGCAATCCCCTCTTGCTTCTGTTTCATCTTTGTGTCGCAATTAAAAACACAAAAGAATGAAAAGTAAAAAATTTAAGATTGTTCCCGCACAGAGCAACATTGATTGGATCGGCCGAAAAATAACCAGCGCACATAACGGCACCATTGCTATTAAAAAAGGAACACTTGTTTTAAATGATGGCAAACTTACAGGCGGCAAATTCGTCATCGACACGGCGTCCATTAAAATCCTGGATATCACCGATCCCGCTACTAATGCACAGTTTGCCGGGCATTTAGCCTCCGATGATTTTTTTGCATCAGAAAAATATCCTGAAGCGCTGTTCGTGATCACTTCAGCTGAGCAAAAGGGAAAAGATATTTATACTATCGCCGGCGACCTGACCATTAAAGGAATTACTCATCCAATCATTTTCAATGCTAAATTGAACATGATTGATAACACACTCATAGCATCCGGTAAAATCATTGTTGACCGCACCCGATATGAAATGAAATTCAGGTCCGGAAATTTTTTCCAAAACCTTGGCGATACGCTGATCTATAATGATTTTGATTTAAATGTTAGTATTACAGCGAAGGCAATATCCGAACCTGTACCGGACTAAGGCTGCGAAGCATAAATAGTATTGATATGAAAACGCATTTATTAACCGCTTTTTTACTCTGCGCACTGCCGGGTCTGCAAGCACAACTTAGTAAGAAAATGAAAAACGATATACAAGACAGCACTGCTGTTGCTAATTCTCTTGAAGATTTCTACTTCAAGGGAATTTATGAAG
Organism: Bacteroidota bacterium; assembly: GCA_005883765.1. Lineage (GTDB taxonomy): Bacteria > Bacteroidota > Bacteroidia > Chitinophagales > Chitinophagaceae > VBAU01. The sequence continues at coordinate 852 of VBAQ01000347.1, read as the reverse complement.
GTAACCTGGATCTCTTAAACCAGGTCTTTAATACTGGCACACTGCTATTCGGTGATGTGAAGGGCCAGCTCTACGCCAAAACGCTTGATCAATATCTTGATGGTGTCAAAAACAGGCAAAGCCCCAAAGATTCCGGAAAGCCATTCAAAGGTGAAATCATCTCTATTAAATTGGTTAACTCCATTGCGATTGCCGAAGTAAAAGTAAAAATGTATGATTTCAACTATTATGAATTCCTTTCATTCCATAAGCTGAACAACAGGTGGCTCATCGTAAATAAAATGATCACAGACACAAACGAATAAATTGAAAAACCATGTGGTATAACACGAAAGCAACAAAAACATTGGGTATCGACTATCCCATCATGCAAGGACCTTTCGGTGGCGGCCTTTCATCAGTTGAGCTAGTTGCCACAGTATCTAACAAAGGTGGACTTGGCGGTTATGGCGCTTACACGTTAAGTCCCGAAGAGATCATTGAAGTAAATAATAAAATCAAAGCGGCTACTAACAAACCGTATAATATTAACTTGTGGGTTTCAGATAGTGATGCACAAAACGGTACTGTTACAGATGAACAATATGAACAGGCTGCTCAACTATTCAGACCTTATTTTGATGAGACCGGTATTGCATTACCTGGGAAACCTGCGCCATTTAAATCAAGATTCGAAAACCAGGTTCAGGTAATACTGGATATTCACCCCAAAGTATTCAGCTTTGTGTTCGGTATACCGTCCGCTGATGTCTTGGAGCAATGCCGCAAGTTGGGTATTAAGACTATTGGTGCAGCTACAACCCTGGACGAGGCTCTTGCCCTGGAAGCCGCCGGTGTAGATATGATTATTGC
>VBAQ01000346.1 GCA_005883765.1 Bacteroidota bacterium | reverse complement strand
ATTTTTAATTTCCATTTTTCTACGCTGCCCGGTAAGGTGTTATCACGGAAGGTTGAATACTCTATCGTAAGATCTTTATTTGTCCATGGAACTTTTATTACATCAGTGAATTGATAAAAGCGATTGTTCTTTACAAAAAAATAATTTACTCCATAACCTCCACGGTCGGCTTCGATGGCAGAGAAATCAAAGCTTCTCTTTTCATTGTTCAATTTTACGATCTGAAAGTTGCTTGTTGCTTGTTGCCCGTTGCCTGTTAATTTATCGATTTGCTGAATCAGGAACACATCCGTTGTTGAGGTGCCAACCTTATTTGTTGTTCTTTCTCCGGGCTCGATAGGTTTACTCGATTCAGTCCATAAATATTCCGGATGGTCTAACTGGTTGCTTTTTTGATCATACAGTTCAACGTATTTCACATCTTTTACTTCACTGCCATCCTTATCATTTGTTGTAATTTCAATTTCATAAATGCCTGTTGCAAATTGCCTATTACCAATTGACCATTGCCCATTGATCTTCGAAGAATCCGTCTTTTCAAAAACTTTGTCCTCTTTTTCCCAGCCCCTGTAATCTGTTTCATTGTCATATTCGTCGAAAGGAAATGATTTTATGTACTCTTCCTTGCTCATTACGAACTGATCTGGCCGATGCCAATAGCGGCTCCTGATCAGACGTTTTTCCTGTTTCAGTTTTGAGAACGTAACTGTTACTTTAGCCGGTTCAAATTCACCTGCCATGTTCGTCGTGCTGATTGAAATTCCTTTCAAACTATCAAGCGGTAATTTTTCTGGAAGGTCAACATTCAGCAGTAAAGATTTATAACCGACGGTTATGGTTTCCTGTCCGCTTCTCGTTTCTCCGTTGATGTCTGTTACATCTGCGTAAATATGGTAATCAAAAACGGGATCGAATTTTTTGTCAATGGTAAGATCAGGAATAGCAGTAAAGTCAATCGTAAATTTTCCAACCTTATCCGTTTTTGTTTCTCCGTGTGCGATCTCCATTTCCTTGGCCGGCGGCTGCCAGCGCCCAAATACCCAATCATAAATAAATCTCGGTCGTCTTACCACCCGATATTTCACGGTTGCCTGGTCAATATTGTTTCCTGCATAGGCTTTGGCTAAGCCAACAATTTTTATTTTATCGTTCACTTTGTACGTGCCCTTGATCTTCTCGTAATCAACGTAAAACTTTGGCCGCTTATATTCTTCTACTGAAATGTTAGCAGCACCTTTGTCGTCTCCCACCACCAGGGTAAATTGTCCATTTAAACCAGATTGAGGTAGTTGAAATTTTCCTGAAAAAGAACCATAGTCATTTGTTTTTACTTTCATGGAATCTACCAGCTGATCATTTGCGTCCCTCAGATAAACTATGGTTTCAAAACCTGGTTTAACATTTTTCCTTTCCCCGTCATGGCTGATGGCAATGCCTTTGAAATATAGAGTTTGGCCGGGACGATAAATAGAACGATCTGTAAAAAGAAAGACTGAAAAATTTTCTTCCGGAATTTCGCGTTCGCTGTTATAATAGTAATAATACTGGAGGTCACTCATGAAGAATCTTTCACCGTTGTAATTAATATCCAAACTATAATTGGAGCTGTAAGGAGCTGGATCTTTTGCTCGCTTGAGTTCAAAAAATCCCTTGCTGTCGGTTTTATAAGAAGCTACTTTTTCCCTGGAGTATTTTGAAGTTTTATAATCATATCTCTGCTCCCAAACCTGGACGTCAGCATTTGTCAGCGGCTGACCTGTTTCCCGGTGCAATACAAAATAGTTTTGTCCATTGTTGACATAACTAATGTTGGAGACATAGAATAACCTTGCTCCAAGCAGCGATTCTTTTACATTAAAATCTTTATCCGTGCTTGCCAATAATAAATAGTCACCCGGTGGCAAGGCATTTATTTTTATTTCAGCGGCATGCTCTTGCATGTCGGCGATGGCAGGCATGGCCTGTTGCCAATTTCGAATAGACGAAGCAGCTACAATTTTGTTCCAAAATGTTTCATCGTAATAATTGTCCAATTCGTTTTTTAATTTTTCGTCTGCTTTAATTAAACGTAGATAGAGTTGTGTGAAATTCTTATACTGGATCAATGCCCTGAATGGCTGACCAGGTGTAGTCACTTTCTCAATTGAAAACTTCAAATCTTTTTTATTTATTTCATTCAACAGGTTATAACAATTGATCTTTCCTTCCGAGGAATCCTTTTGAGCCAGGACCTTTTCACAGATCTCCTTTGCTTTTATTTTGTCGTATCTGTGGGTGGTGTCACCATGTCGCTGATACGTGGAAGCATCGTCGTTGTACTGTTTGGCAATTAGATATAAGGCCTGGGAAGCGGCCGGAAAATTTTCATACTGATTGGCAATATGATTCAGCGCGGCTAAATAAAGTTGCTTTTTATTTTCCTGCACGCCTTTTTCATTTACAAATTCAATTCTTTCAATGTCGGCATCGATCAATGCATCGGGCCTGGCATCATTCAAATGAAAGGAGATCAATTGCTGGTAAAGCAGCAGCGCTTTATGGTATAAAGACAAAGAGTCTTTTGTGATGAACTTGTTATGTACGAAGTCCGCGGCGGGATCAAA
>VBAQ01000091.1:399-9902 GCA_005883765.1 Bacteroidota bacterium | reverse complement strand
AGAAATAGTATTGTTAGTAAGTGGTTAGTAAAAGTAGTATGCGTTAGTATTAGGAAGTAAAAAAAAAGATATAGTTAGAATGTAAAAAGATGTAAAAAGATGTAAAAAGAAATAGTAAGTGATTAGAAGAGTTAGTATTGTTAATATTAGGGTACAGGTAAAAGAAACAGTCAGTTGCGTTAATATTGGTAGTAATATTTTAAAAAAAATAAAAATAAAATATTTCCATACCTCCTAAACAGTAATAACTAAAATGTAAAAAAAATGCAGTTAGTATTGGTATTAAAAAGTAGGGGTAGATAAAACAAAAAGAAAGACAAAGCGTTAATAATTGAACATTAAAGATAAAAAATACCTCCATACCTCTTAAACGGCGATACTAAAATGTAAAAGAAACAGTTTTTAGTAACTAGTGTTAGTATAATAGGTAACTTAATATTAAAAATCTACTAACAATACAAAACTCTTCATACTTGCATGAATAAAAAGTGGATAACAAAAGAAAGTCAAAATGTTGACAATTTACGAAAGTACGAAAATATAATATTTTAAAAAAATAAACAAACGTGGTTAAAACGCGTATTGTTAAATCACATGCAAGGATCAGCGTAATTTGATTGGTCAGAGGAATTGTATTTTAAGATACCGTACCATTCCGAAATTAAACAACCCATTTTTGAACTTAATTTCGGCCAAAGTGGTCATAATTCTGGTCAAAATTGCCATAATGCGGGCCAGGTTGCTTATTTTCGGGGGTTGTTTAATTTCGGAATGGTACGGTATATATAAAATACATATACAATATGATTACTGTACTAAAATAACTTTTCACGCAAATTTATGTGTAGATCTACAAAACATTTTATTGTTATATTTATAATTTATTCACTAATAAATTCTAGAAAAAAAAAATAATTTTCAAAAAATTTATTGTAGATCTCAATTAACAAATATCGCATAAACAAAATAAACAAAAAAAAAATTTAAATTTATGAAAAGTCGCATAAAAAAAAAATATTTAAAATGAAAGTAGCATTATACTTCTTAGTGTACTTATTTGAAGGATAATATTGACTTCTATTGACCATGTCCCAGGTCCGATTTGGGATATCCTAAAATAAAAATAAATAAATAAATAAATAAATCCGTAAAGATTCACAAATTAAAAGAAAATAAATTTCTGTACAAGTTCTCACTTTATTCTTCACCACTTTCATCTTCGTCACCATTGTCATCGTCATCATCGTCGCCAGTTAACGTTAATTTCTTATTAATCCTATTCTTTTAAATTAAGAAGACCAGTGTTAATCAATAAAAAAATATTTATTTGAGCATTACTAAAACAAACCTACCAGATAGTATTTCACTTTACTTTTAAGTATTGCTTCTTTCATTTGGAGAGCATCATGCTTTGGATTAAGCATAGTTTTGCATATTGCAATAGCATAAGCAAATTCTGGGTCGGAATATTCCTTTCCCAGAAAGGCCCTTTCGACAATACGTGTAATTACTAGTGGTGAATCCTCATTACCATCCATATTCTTAAATAAACTCTCAAAGCATTTGAGAACCTCTGGCCTCTTTTTCCATTTAGTTATCTCCGAAGGACTAGCATTTGAATTTATTAACGGTAAGTTTACCTCTCCGAATGTCGCGAATATTGCTTCTCTTATTTTTGTAGCCAATGAACCTCGTAAGGAACGAACTTGCTTTAATAACTTTAGATAGAATGTTAATGTTTTTATCTATATATAAATTCAAAAGGAAAAGATAACATTCTAATCTATATATAAATTCAAAAGGAAAAGAACTTACGTTCTTATGAATATTATCATTGTAATAAGATGTCCAGTTTATTTCAGAGAACTTACTGAAAAATTCTAAATGATTTTCCTTTAGATATGCTTCCGTTGTCCCGCGCAATTCTTCTTTTGATGAATAAATTGACATCTTCATTGTTAGCTTCGCGATATCTTTTACTGTGTCCTAAATAATAAAATTAGAATTTAAAGTAATTAAAATATAAATAACAAGACAAAAAAGATTCAAAATATGCTAACCATTGGAAATGGTTGATCAGGTTGTTGAGCTTTCTTTAATTCTTTTAATTCTTCTCTCATTTCCCCGATGACCTGTGTTATATTATCGATTTTTTTTTCAAGATTCGTCAATTGTCCTATTATAATAATTTAGTTATTAAGTTATTTAAGTTAATTTTATTAGCTTCTAAATATTTGCGAATACCTTCGACTCTAGTATTAACGGGATTCCACCTCTGGACACGAATGTTATTCATATTGAGTTCGTCATTTTTGGCGTTATCATTGATGCCGCTACTGCTGTCGTTAATATCGCTAGAGGCGACAACGTCATTGCTGTCATTAATGCTGCAATCCATAACAGAGGTGGTGTCATTACTAATGTTGGTGTTATAATTATCGATATTGTTGCTGTTAGCAGAGCTCTCTCGCGAACATTTTTGGCTTCCCCCAATCATTTCTTCGATCCTTTTACGGTAATCGTCCTTTTTACTGTGCTTATACATTTTTTACGACTTGAAATAAATGAAAAGCTTTTTGTGTTGTGAGCAGACTAGTAGATTGAGTAAATGTAATAAATTGAAATTAATGTAATAAAAAATAATTTTTCTTTACTTATTAAGTCGAAAATTTTCGAATACTTACTCGTTATTAAAAGATTTTTTTTTAATTTTTCAAAAATGTCAAGCGTTGGAAGTACCTCCTTTTATAATTAAATTTTCTTCATCATATCTACATGGAAAAAATTCGAATACTTACTCATTGTTAAAAAAATTTTTTTAGAACGATCAAAGAGACACGTCAGCATAAAAATTTTTTCTTTATTATGCAAAATTTTGAATACTTACCCATTATTAAAAAGAAATTTTTTAGAACGACAAGTCATCATATCTACATGGGAACAATAGACACGTCAGCATAAAAAATTTTTTCTTTATTATGCAAAATTTCGAATACTTACTCATTATTAAAAGAAATTTTTAGAAAAGTTTCGATCAGTCATTGCGACATGTGAATAAAAATTTGAATGTTCATTACTCATTATATAATTGATGATCTATTCAACAGAAGGCGATTTTAACCAAATATATAATAATACATATGAAATCATGTGAAATGAACCAATAAAAACTGGTTGTTCTGACAGACGTTTCACCAACAATCATTTGAGCGTTTAAGAAAATAATTTCACACAAAAATTTTGATTATAATATTCGAAAACTTACGAAATCGTAAATCTTTGAAGCATTTCGCTGTAATATTTCTTTGATATTGCTTGCATGACATATAAAAATACTAAAAAATATATTTATTTACAAAATATTCATTTTTTTTATCAAAACGGGGTACTATATGCACAACACCTTCTATCGACTCTATAGTTACAAAATTGTACAATTCTACCAACTTTAAATGAGGACATCCGTATAAATACGGATGTTTTTTAGACTTGAAATCGTACCATTGAACTAATGCGAGATTTAGCGGGAGGTCTGTTAATACTTCTGCTAACAATAAAGCCTACAAAATATAAATACTTATTATTGTCTTTGTAAATACATTATTATTATTACATAAATTAATGAATTACCTGTCCATAACAAAGTCCTTGATCTGATATATAATCATTTGACTCTTCAGAATCCATTGAAATGGCTATGTTGCTGAACCATGCTTTATCATGATAACTGCTAGTAGCACGCATTATAGCACCATTTTCTAATGTAACCGATCCATATATGTTTATTTGGGTTTCGTCAGCTAGAACAATTGCAGAATCATCCAACAAATCCATATATGAATCCAGACAATGCAAAAATTTATTGAAACCAGTTTGCATTTTATCATCTACATTACCTTTATTTTCATTAAAAAACTCATCTGCATCACATAAATAAAATTCAAACTGCTTTGCAGAAAATTTACAAGCGCGAGGTGTTTTTGCTGAATCTGCTGATTGTTGAGAGATTCTAATAGATATTGCTTGGCGTTTTATCTATCATATTAATTTCATTTCAATCTTAGTAATCTAAAATAAATTAATAAATTTGCAAATGACTAAAATGACAGAATACTTACAGTTTGTAAAAGTTGGGGTTCGATATTTTTTTTATTGCTAATTCGATAGGGTATTTTAACAAAATATTTGTGGAGACTTTCGTAAGTTTCCGTGGTATAGCCATTTACTGCTCCATAATATCGTATTGAATCGATAATATGGTACACCCATGAATGCAATTTAGGCAACTTCAGATTGGAAGGAGAAATAAATTTGAAAGCTTTAACAAACTTTCTGGCCCATCTGTGCATCGAATCCTAAAATTTTAATAAAGTAATTTTAATGTTTACTTTCAATTTTATTCAAATTCTATTTACTTACGTTAAATTTTTCCAAGTCATTTTCACTAAATTCTTCAGATCTACTTAAAATATACATTTCATTCCAACTTTCATACAATTTCGTAAGATCATCATTAGTTACGAAATTTTCTACCGCATCATTGTCCCCATCATATAAATTATCAACAACAAATATCATAACTTTCATTAGACTACGATACTCATTAGCAGTTAACCTCGCGATCGATTGCAATCCATTGGAAAAAATTTTAAGGTCAGGGAAACGCGGAATTGCTGCTAGACGGCGATCTATTTTGTCAACTAATATATTACCATTGTTATGTTGCGATTTTAAGATTTCGCGTGTAAAGGTAATTTGGTAAACAAATAGACCCAAATCTAAATGGTGCATTCTGTCAGGTACCGTAGCCGAGTTGATATTTATATTCCTTAATGTATAAAATATAAATTTAATATTATATTCTATATAAATATAAATATAATTTTTGTTTGTGCATACTTACGGCAACTCCCAAAAAAAATTAGGTACAGATTCAATGCAAACAGATGTTTGTGTATGACTTTCAAGATGTTTGCACATTTCATCGTGAGTTCTTAGTATTATATCGTCGGATGATAAATCTGTATTTGCAAGATCATTTTTTTTAACCAAACAAAAGTGACACGGGAGGTTGGAATTGGAGGATTTATAAACTAGACAAAAACTTGCTGCTTCTGGCCAGTCTGCAATAATAGTTGAAACTCTAGGATAAAACCAGAAATTCTCATTGTTTACTAAAAGGTCTACACCATCTTTTAACGAAATAATCGGTTCTAGTAAATGACGTAGAGACTTGTGAAAGACTTCACGAACCAGATCTTTCTTTGCAGCTGTTAAAATTGGCAAATATCCCAAAAGCTGCTTTGCATCTAATTTATTACGACGCCATATTGGGATATTACCTAATGTTACATATATTGGATGCAATTGACCTTTGCCTAATGTATCTGTGGTTGTGGCGTCCGAATATAAAATAATTGATAATAATTTAGCACCAGTGGGTAAAGATTTTTGCGTAGTCTTCCACCAGATTCCAGTGTTTTGTTCTTTGTAAATACTTTCTCCATTACGCTATAGATAAATATAGATATATTAAAATAAAATATTATTGGATGAATTAGTTTAACTAACATTTACCTCATAGTTTTCGTAAGATAGCGCAAAATCTTGTGTTATGCAAGGAACGGATAAGATATTTTTAATACATTGTATTAAATTTTGATGATAAAGATAATAATCTTTTCCCCCATGATTTATTATAAGAACTTTACAAAATTCTAAATTAGAAAATTTCATATTATTCATGAGTGCTCGTCCCTTTTCGATATTTTTTGGTAATGGCGATTTTGTAAGGTTCGAATGTTTATTAAAGAAGCGTATAATGTCATTTCCGGCCTTGTTGTTTAGTTTATGTCTCGTTACTAACAACATTAGATCCTTATATGCTTCATTAGGAAATTCTGAGCAAGCTTCGGATTCAGGTTTTTCAAACCCTTCAAAAATTTCAGGCTCTTCGGATGATTCTAATATATCTTCAAAGTCTTCTTCAAGGCTCATTGCTGATATTTCGGATATTAAATTACTTTGCGAACTTTCGGTGCTTTGCATGCTTCCTATACTGTCAAATGACATATTTTGTACTTCATTCTCACCTTCCACCTAAAAGTCATACAATTGGTACATAGTAAGTAATTACTAGCCAAGTGAGCTAGTATTGCTGAACTTTTTTTTGGGCTTAAAGAGCCTTATAAGAAATAACTTGAAATAGCATAATTACCCCAACATCATCGTTATTTTCATCATCACTATATTTATCACTTTTGGTATCCATTTCAACTACATCTTCATTTTCTACATCTGCCTTTTTTATGCATTTTTGAACATGTTGGCTGTATGAAGAACGCTGACTGAATGTTCTTGTACAAATAGGGCATTTAAAACTCATGTTGTTAATTAACGCGTCAAATTTGATGGAAGAATATGTCGCTTTACCATTTAATTTATATTAAAGTCTGACATCTTGTGCAATTGTAGTAATTGCGGCAGGGCGTACACTTCCGCAATGCCGAATTGGCGTTCCGAATTTGTGTAATTCTAATTGAATCAATGTTGAATTCTCGTAGACCTACAGAATCTAATCCGAATCTTAGAATTTTTTTAAAAAAATGAATTTATTAATAAAAACGTATAGAAACCTCGATTGGTAGTATAGTTTAACAGATTTATTTTTGATCTATTAAATAATCCCGCGATCGAGGATCTAAATGTTTTTAAAAAAAATTTTAAGATTCGGATTAGATTCCGTAGGTCTACCGCCGAATTGCCGCAATGCGTAATGCCGCAATCATATTTTGCAAGCAGGATAGTTTTGCCGATCAAAGTTTCTATATACGATTTTTATTAATAAATTCATTTTTTTCTTGCTTACAAAATATGATCGATTAATTCGCAATTTGGCGGTGTAATTTAATACGGACAGCTACGCCGATAATTGACTTAGAGATCAGCCAACGGTTAGATTTTTACAATTGGCTGTGATTGAACGCAGTGGCCGACGGCTTGACCAAATAAGTATAAAATCTGCATTGTGATATGCATTGTTTGTTTGTTTGTTATAAATTACTTCGTAGATTTGCGAAAAAAAAAATGTTTTTACTTTTACAGTCAATTCGCACCCTTTTCTCTTTTTTACTCAATCTTAATTTTATACGACTTTTAATTACTTACTCTCTATAAATGCATACCTTATTGGGTCCAACTCCCAAGGGGTGCATTTATAGAGATGTATTTTACATCTTTTATTTGAAATTTCCGCATTGAATGCACCGCAGTATCTGGTATATATTTTTTTAGTTGCTCTCCGTTCATAATTAATTACCCCTATTTTATTTGAAAATTTGGCAATGTTGCAACATTACGATACAAGTTTTCATGCGTTTCTTCTTCCTTTTTTAGAATGATTGCAAGTTTTTCTTCTTTTTTAGTATAGAAATAATGCCTATGACGTGAGAAGTTCAAGTAGTGTCGAATTGTGTAAATTTTCGTTTTTTTTCGAAGTTTTCTTTAAATGAGAGAAGAGCTGCCTAACGAGAGACGAGAAATGGCCTCAAAACGAAATAAAAATAGAGAAGAGTTGCCTAACGAGAGACGAGAAATGACCTCAAAACAAAATAAAGATAGAGAAGAGCTGCCTAACGAGAGACGAGAAATGGCCCAAAAACGAAATAAAGATAGAGAAGAGCTGCTTGAAGAGAGACGAGAAATGCCCAAACGAGTAAGGATAACAGCTCCAAATGATAATGTTGAAGGTACAGTATATACAGTATTATATTCTTTTATAAAAACTTATGTACAGTACAATATGACGCTAAATTTTATGTTACCGTTACAAAGCACACAAAAAAGCGATTGAAAAAATTTTAAGAAATAATACGCAAATAATATCAAAACTTGATACGCTCATCGCTGGTCAGAAGGATATCGAAAGTCGTTTATCGAACCTGGAAAAAAAACTTGATCAAAATAATAACGATATGATTGATTCCGATGGTATAAAGGTAATAGAGATGTATATTATTAATTAAGCGTATTTATAAGCATCAATGCTTTTGTACATATATATACTAATTAATTAACTTTATTTAATTAGGAGATTATCAAAAAAATCGCTAAAATTATATTCGAAACCTCTATTTATCCCTCGCAAGAAGAATTTAGGGAGGCGGCCGAAAGATTTTTTAAGAATGAACGTCAGGACTTTTACAAAAAATTTAAAAAAAGCCAGTGGATCGTTTATTATGAGAAAAATATTTATCAATCGGTAAGTTAAGCAAATTTGTAATTATTTATTTAAAAGTTTCATATTAATATATATATATATTTTTTTTTTTAATAGCTAATAGCACAGCACAGAAGTATCCGTGGAACTTTTACGTCAAAAGTAAAGGACGCAATACACTCCGTATTTGGAGGAAATGAATTACCATCCATTAATACCCAAGCCTCCCCAGAACACATCCAGGAGTGGAAACGTAATCCCGCCGTTGGAAGGTGTTATTCGAAACTTTTTAAAAAAATAAGACTGGAACAGCCAGCTACCCATATGTCAAAAATCATCGAAAGGTTACGTCGTGAGAAGAATGTACCGTCTAAAATGCAAATCGCTTACGCGATAAGTATATCTGAAATTTATCTATGCCCGAATAACCAATCAATTCAAATAAACGAAGGAAATGTAAAACAAAAGATTATTAAAAATCTAGTAAGTTTTAATTTCAACTTTACATAAATGCTAAAATGTTTCAATTAAATCGAACTTTATCTTTTTTTTTAGCATAAATTTGTCAATAAAGACAAATATTCGTGTTCCGATGATGATGCTACTTCATCTACTTCATCTACTTCCATTCCTCCTCGTCTTTCCCCTCCCTCTCGTCTTTCCTCCCCTTCTCCTAATTACCGTAAAGATGATGATGTTGTTGACGTTGACGTTGATGGTGATGATGATGTTGCTGATGGTGATGGTGATGATGGTGATGATGTTGTATACGATTCAGAAGAAGAACGACGGGGCTTTAATAGTTTAATGGCAAATTATGAGTTAGTAAGAAAGGAAATATAAATAATTAATATTTTCTTACATTTTCTTATATTTCATCTTAGTTTCATTGCATTATAATACGAAATTAATATGTATAGTTTATACTGTAAATAAAGTTGAAAGATCGTATTTTCTTCATGAAAAGAATTTTTGCACAAATATTCTAAATTATTAAGTTAATTATTTATATTTCGCACTTTTTCGTAAATATTAGTACTTTCGGTCCAGTTCGAAAAAAATGAATAAAGATTAAAATTTTGCATATTATGACCATATTTACCAAAGACAAATAAATAGTAATCAATTCAATTTCAAAGAACTTCTTAACGAAATACTTGAAAAATGTCATCAATAAAATGCATATTGTACAACTAAGAACTCAACTAAAAAAAATTATACAATAGATTTATTTGCGTATCAATCGTAAAGATTTCGTCGCGTAAGTCTTACTGATCGTAAACCT
>VBAQ01000091.1:0-321 GCA_005883765.1 Bacteroidota bacterium | reverse complement strand
ATATCGCGTAAGTCTTACGGATCGTAAACCTACGAAAGATTTCGACCGTAATATCGCGTAAGTCTTACGGATCGTAAACCTACGAAAGATTTCGACCGTAATATCGCGTAAGTCTTACTGATCGTAAACCTACGAAAGATTTCGACCGTAATATCGCGTAAGTCTTACTGATCGTAAACCTACGAAAGATTTCGACCGTAATATCGCGTAAGTCTTACGGATCGTAAACTTGCGAAAGATTTCGGCCATAATATCGCGTAAGTCTTACGGATCCGTAAATATACGAAAGATTTCGCCGTAATATTGCGTAAATCTTACGAA
>VBAQ01000356.1 GCA_005883765.1 Bacteroidota bacterium | reverse complement strand
TGACAGTGCCTTCCTGTATGTTTCATCAACGCTCTCCACGTAAATGAAAAGACCAGCTGGTCGTGCGCCAATTTCTTCAGTGGTATCAGCAAACATGATCACGGAATCGCCGATGCGCATTTCTCCATGCATAACCACGCCCTCGCTTCGGGGAATAATGGCCTGTTCGGTCGCACCAAAAACGTTTTTCATAAACTCAGCAAATTTGTAAGCACCGGGTATGATCAGATAAGGCATTATGCGGTTCGATTGCGGAGG
>VBAQ01000355.1 GCA_005883765.1 Bacteroidota bacterium | reverse complement strand
GTCAGAAAAGAAGTGCATTATGTAAATACTCAAACTTCTTCGCAGCCTGCAAAGAAAAAGGGGTGGAGTAGCGGCGCCAAGGGCGCGGTGATTGGCGGAGCTGCAGGCGCTGTGACCGGTGCGGTCGTTGATAAGAAACATCGCTTGCAAGGAGCAGCAATTGGCACTGCCGTAGGCGCTGGTGCCGGTTACCTTATCGGCCGACATAAGGATAAGAAAAAGAAACGCCGGCATTAGGACCTGACTCACGCAAATCAAATGAATTGCCTGAACTTGTATTTATCCCCGATGAAACAAATAAAACTTCCATTGATCATTGTCTTTTTGCTCATCGCATCAGCCTTACATCCACAAGACAAAACGATCAGTAAATTAAAAGAAGACGGGGGCAAGACGATTGCAAAAGATGCATCCGACACTTCTGTAAGAACCTGGAAAAAAGGTGGTCTGCTTGGATTGAATCTTGCACAAACGTCACTGAGCAATTGGGCGGCCGGGGGTGAGGAATTTTCTTTATCTCTCAACTCGCTGATGAATCTTTTTGCTTTCTACAAAAAAGGAAAATCAAGTTGGGACAATACCCTTGATTTCAACCTCGGCTATATTAAAACCACCAGTCTCGGCAGTCGCAAAAACGATGACAGGCTTGATCTGCTTTCAAAGTATGGATATGCGATCGCTCCCAAATGGAATCTGAGCAGCCTGTTTAATTTCCGATCCCAATTGTTCAAAGGATACACATATACCAATGGCGGAAAAAATCTCTCGTCTGCATTTTTATCACCTGCATACGTAGTGCTGGGGATCGGTTTCGATTTTAAGCCCAGTGATCAATTTTCTGTTTTTATTTCGCCTGCTACTGCAAGGCTCACCATTGTGAAGGATGACAGTTTATCCGCAAAGGGATCATACGGCGTGGAGCGAGGTGAGCATCATCATTTTGAATTCGGCGCTTTTCTTTCCGCCACTTGCTTGAAGGACCTTAA
>VBAQ01000090.1 GCA_005883765.1 Bacteroidota bacterium | reverse complement strand
CTCACACCTTTGATGGTCGCAAATTCGTGATCAACTCCTTCGATCTTTACACCTGTGATGGCGTAACCTTCCAATGAACTCAGCAGAACACGGCGCAATGCGTTACCAATGGTAACGGCGTAACCCGGTTCAAGGGGACGAAATTCAAACTGTGCTTCGAAGTCAGTTGCTTTTTGCAAAATAATTTTATCTGGCTTCTGAAAATTT
>VBAQ01000089.1 GCA_005883765.1 Bacteroidota bacterium | reverse complement strand
CACGATCAGCTGCTCCTTAATATTTTCAGGCACACTTTCTCTTTCCGGATAGGTGATGAAGGTTCCCTGAAATTCCCCTTCATTCCAATCCAGCCAGCTAAACTTTTGATTTTTTCCGCGAATTTGGCTGGTGACAGACGTATTGCCCTTACTTTTTTCTTTCAAGCCAACAATATCTCCTGGCTTCAGGGAAAATGAAGGAACATTCACCACATCACCATTAACTGTAACGTGCTTGTGACTTACGAGCTGGCGGGCAGCAGGACGACTGGGTGCAATACCCATTCTGAAAACAGTATTGTCCAAACGCGCTTCTAGCAATTTGATCAGGTTATCACCTGTCGCTCCCTTGCGACGTGCGGCTTCAACGAAAGTTTTACGGAATTGTCTTTCCAACACTCCGTACGTGTACTTTGCTTTTTGCTTTTCACGAAGCTGAAGCGCATACTCACCTAAACTTTTGCGCTTACGCGTAGCTCCATGCTGACCGGGAGGATTACTGTTCTTGCCTAGCCACTTACCATTGCCCAGGATGGGCTCACCAAAAATGCGGGAAATCTTGGTCTTTGGACCATTGTAACGTGCCATAATTTTTTTTCATTTCAGTTTTTTTAGAACCGGTGAGCTGATCAGTAAAAAACTGTAAAAAATAAATCAGTCACCCTTTGTTTAAATGAATCAATTTGGCGATTCAAATATGTATATCCCTTAACCTCTTAGGGGTTTGGGGGCTAAACTCTTCTCTTTTTCGGAGGACGGCAGCCATTATGTGGCAATGGTGTCACATCCTTTATCATCACTACATCAATACCAGACTGGGCAATTGCGCGGATAGCACTCTCACGACCAGCGCCGGGCCCCTTTACAAACACATCCACTCTTTTTAAGCCGGCGTCAAAAGCTTTTTTTGCAGCGTCGCCCGCCGCCATTTGAGCAGCATAGGGAGTGTTCTTTTTTGAACCCTTGAATCCCATTTTGCCGGCACTGCTCCAGGAAATTACCTGCCCGCTTTTGTTTGTCAAACTGACGATCAGGTTGTTGAAGCTTGCTGTAACGTGTGCGTCACCATACGTATCAACTTTCACTACTCTTTTCTTGGCCGCGGCCTTTGCGCTTATCGGCTGTTGTTGTTGCTGTGCTTTTGCCATAATTATTATTAAGATACAAGGCCCAAGGCTCAAGGTACAAGGCCTAAACTTGTGCCTTGTTTCTTGTTGCTTGTGCCTTCATATTTTATTTCTTCGGTGCTTTCTTTTTACCCGCTACCGTTTTACGTTTACCTTTTCTTGTACGGCTGTTTGTCCTGGTACGTTGACCACGAACCGGCAAGCCTTTACGATGACGCATGCCACGATAGCATGCAATATCCAGCAAACGCTTAATGCTCATTTGCACTTCGGAACGTAACTGGCCTTCGACTTTGAATTCTTCAGTAATAGTATTACGGATGGCATTCAAATCTTCATCATTCCAATCATTTACCTTTTTGTCCCTGCTGATATTATTCTTGTCAAGAATATAACGGGCGGTAGATGGTCCTATTCCGAAAATATAGGTAAGACCTATTTCGCCTCTTTTATTTTTTGGTAAGTCTACACCGGCAATACGAGCCATAGTTTATTTTTCTAAGTTTTTTGTTGATTTCGTTTAAAAAAATTCCAGGAAACAAAACACAAATTCCAATTTGGTATTTGGTCCCGAAAGCTTTCGGGATTGAAATTTAGTTCTTTCAAAAATTATCCCTGCCTCTGCTTAAACCGAGGGTTTTTTTTATTGATCACATAAAGCTTGCCCTTGCGACGGACAATCTTGCAATCTGCACTTCTTTTCTTAATGGAAGCTCTTACTTTCATGACTTCTGTTTTTATCCTGGCTCCTGACCCTGAACTCCAGACTCAGAACTATTTGTATCGAAAAATTATTCTTCCTCTTGTTAAATCGTACGGGCTCATCTCAACCCCCACCTTATCACCCGGCAAAATGCGGATGTAATTCATTCTCATTTTCCCCGATATGGTCGCCAGTATTTCGTGCCCGTTTTCCAACTTTACTCTGAACATAGCATTTGAAAGGGCCTCTATAATGGTTCCATCTTGTTTAATCAGGGGTTGTTTCGACATATTATTTTTGGGAGCGCCCGCCCGAACGATCCCTGTTTTATCACCTTTCTAGTTTGGGTTTCGGAACGGGCGGGCAAAGATAAGCGGATATGGCGTAAAAAAGAAAAAACGGGTGGGATTTTTACGCTTCGGCAGTCAAAAACGAGTTGATTTTCCAAAATTGATGGGCGTGCCGACCGGCGCGTCCCCTCATGCGGGTTTCTCAAGAGGCACTTTCGTCATTTGCAGGTGCAGATTTTGCAACTGGTGAACACCGATTGGAACATTGAAATGGCGCCGGTCTTCCCGGTACCACATTTCCAGGTTCGAAAAATCACCCTCTTTAGGAGTAACGATCCGAAAAGCTCCTTTCATATATTTCACTCCCTCTCCATTCAGATCTTGTTTTTGAAAACCAAGCTTCAATAATTGGTTTTCATCGACCAGGATCGGGTACATTTCCTCCGGACTGTACCAAAATTCCTGCACGCCATTATCGACCATTGCCTGGTGCTCTTCATGACTGATCTCCACTACCGTCCCTTCCCGCTCAACTCCCTCATCAATAACTTTAACAATATCGCCTTGTTTTAACTCTCCAATTTTTAGCATGGCAATCGGTTTTAGGTAACCAATTTACAAAACTTTGAAAAAATCAAATATGAAATTTATCAAGAACGTTTACGATAATTGATCACTGCCCAACTGTTAAGAACTACGGCGAACCCAAATATTGTCAGAAGTTGATACTTAATGTCCGACAACCCACTTCCTTTTAACACAACCATTCGAATGACCTCAATGAAATAAGAAACCGGGTTAAACTTTGTTATGATTTTTGCCCAGCCCGGCATGCTGTCGATCGAAGTATATAAACCACCCAACAACACAAAAACCATCATGATAAAAAATGAGATGAGCATGGATTGCTGCTGATTGTTTGCGTAGGTAGATATTAGCAATCCAAGTCCAAGCACAGCCAGTAAATAAATTGCAGCAAAAAAATAGATGGTGAGGAGACTTCCTGCCGGAACAATTCCATAAACAAGCCAGGCAATGGTAAACCCAATCGAAAAAACCAGTAATCCTAATGCCCAGAACGGGATCAATTTGCCAAGAACAAAATGATACTTTTTGATTGGTGTTACATTAATCTGTTCAATGGTTCCAATTTCTTTTTCTTTGACAATATTGATTGCCGTCAGATTCGATCCAACCATAGTCAGTAATAGCACAAGTATCCCCGGCACCATAAAAAATTTATAGTTCATTAAAGGGTTGAACCAATTGGATGAAACAACTTCAATGTTTGTTTCAGGATTGAATCTTGGAAATTGTATCCAGTTCAATCTCACTTCGCCATTATAATCCTGGATAATGCTTCGCAAATATGCACTGCCTAATCCTGCCTTCACCCCATTGATGGCATTCACAGCTAAGAAAAGTTTTGCTTTATCCTCTTTCACCAGGTCTTTTTCAAACGACATCGGTATTTCCAAAATAAGATCCGCCTTGTCATGCTCAATTTGCCGCATGGCATCATCATAGAAGCTGGTATAGTCAGTTAAAATGAAGTATCCGGAGGCAGTGACTTTATTGATAAGTTGTCTTGAATAATCAGAATGATCGTGGTCTACAACAGCTAACTTGATATTTTTTATTTCGTAATCAGCAGCCCAGGGTAAAATGAGAAGTTGTATTACAGGCAGGATAAAAATGATGCGAAGAATCCCCGAATCACGGAATATCTGCCGGAACTCTTTTTGTAATAAAAATTTCAGTGTTCTCATGCCAGTCTGATTTTAAAACTCTTTATAGCCATGGTCAAAAAGAAAAGCATCATACCCGCGAGGATCAGGGTTTCTTTCCAAATGGTGATTAACCCTGTTCCTTTTATCATAACCGATTTTACAATAGTATAATACCATTTTGCTGGAACCAGGTTTGAAACTATTCGTAAAGGCAATGGCATATTTTCAACCGGGAACATAAATCCACTCAACATAATTGTTGGCAGGAAAAGAGCCACCAGGGAAATAAACATGGCGGTTTGTTGGGATTCGGCCCCGGACGAGATCAATAAGCCAAGCGATAAAGAAACAAGTGTAAATAAAATACTTTCGAGCGCCAGCAACGCAAGACTACCATTCACAGGAACACCTAGGACAAATACGCTCAGCAACAAAATACTGGCAATATTAATTGCGGAAAGCATCAGATAGGGAACCGCCTTTGCTATTACTATCATCAATGGCTTCATGGGTGAAACCAGCATTACCTCCAGGGTACCCATCTCTTTTTCCTTGACAATGGTGATGGCAGTCATCATCGTGCAGACCAACAATAACACCATGGCCATCACACCCGGCACAAAATTATAGGCTCCTTTCAACTCAGGATTGTACAGCATCTTTGTTTCCGTATCGATGGTGTAAGGAAGTTTCCGATCATTTGTAATTCTTTGTTGGTAGTCCATAATGATCGCAGTCGCATAGTTTGTTAAGGTGTTTGCTACATTGGGGTCTGAAGCATCCGCAATTATTTGCACCTGCGCTTTATTAAAATGCTGCAGGTCTTCCTTAAAATGCGGAGGAAAAACAACAGCCAGTTTGATCTTTCCTCTTCGGAATATTTTTTCTATTTCCTCGTACGAAAAAAGATCCTGCCTGACATCGAAGTAGCGGCTGGCAGCCAATTCTGCTATTAGTGAGGTGGTGGCTGCATCTTTTGATTGATCATACACAGCAATACCCGAATTTTTAACTTCATTGGTCAATGCAAAACCGAAAATGATGATCTGGACTATCGGCATGCCCAACAAAATGAACATAGTTCGCTTGTCCCGTAAAATGTGATAAAATTCTTTGCGTACAAATGAGACAAACTGTTTTCCCCCCAACCCCCTAAAGGGGGAATTACTGGTCCTTTTGACTGCTAGCTCTTCCATAATGTCGTTTATTTTTCTTATAACTCTCTAATCATAGGCTAGAGCTGCTTGCTCTTTCAGGCAGTTTTGGTCGGGTTTGACTCGCTCCTTGCAGCTTTCCTTGCCAACTTCAAAAAAACCTCGTCCATAGATTTGGCCTGGTATGATTTCTTTAACTGGGAAGGTGTATCCAGGGCATCAATTCTTCCATCTACCATTATCGAAACACGACTACAGTATTCCGCTTCGTCCATGTAATGCGTAGTAACAAAGATCGTGATACCCGACTCGGCTGCCTGGTAGATCATACTCCAGAATTCTCTTCTTGTGACGGGATCAACGCCACCCGTGGGTTCATCCAGAAAAACAATTTGAGGTTCATGAAAAATAGCTACAGAAAAAGCCAACTTTTGTCTCCAACCAAGTGGCAATGCTTTGACCAATTTATCGGCCTCATTTTCCATGTGAAGTTGTTTAAGGATGAACTCTGTTTTGTCTTTGATGAACTTGTCACTCTTCCCGTAAATGCCTGCGTAAAAACGAATATTTTCTTTTACAGTCAGGTCTTCATACAACGAAAATTTCTGACTCATATAACCGATATTCCTTTTGATCTTTTCGTTTTCCTTATATACATCGAATCCCGCTACTCTACCCGTTCCTGAAGTCGGAAGCGACAAGCCGCAGAGCATCCTCATTGCTGTTGTTTTACCCGCTCCATTTGCTCCAAGGAAACCAAATATCTCTCCCTTATTCACTTCAAATGAAATTTGGTCAACGGCGGTAAAATCTCCAAATCGCTTGGTCAGTTTATCCGCCTTTATAACGGTGCCACGCTCCCCACCAGTGGGCGGGGTATTTAATATATTTTTATTTGAAGTTGAACTCATTTCCTAACAATATTTCTTTGAACGTAGTTCTATTACTCCTCTTTATGGGATGCGGGCATCAACGACATAAAACAATCTTCAATGTCCGGTTCTGTTTTTTTTAACTCCAGTTCTTTATTGTTCTGCTGTAAATATTTTCTTAATGATTCTTCACTGAAATTATTTCTCATTACTGCGTGATGATACTCCCCGAAAGGATACGCATCTTCAACCTGTTCAAAGTTTTTCAGATCGTTCAGTAGATGAAGCATGTTGGAAGCCTTCGCCGCCATGATCGGTTTTTTAAAATCGTCTATAATCTTCTGCGGAGTGTTGATAGATAAAATTTTCCCAAGTTGAATTAATGCCACGCGATCACATAAACCTGCTTCATCCATGTAAGGCGTGGAAACAAGAATGGTAATTTCCTGTTCCTTGAGGCGCTTCAACATTTCCCAAAACTCTTTTCTGGAGACGGCGTCCACGCCAGTTGTCGGCTCATCCAGGAATAAAATCGAAGGACGATGAATGAGGGCACAGCTCAATGCCAGCTTTTGCTTCATTCCACCCGATAATTCGCCGGCCTTTCGATCTTTGAATGGCTCTATTGGGGAATAAAAATCTTTGATAAGATCATAATTCTCGTCAATGGTTGTATTGAAGATCGTCGCAAAGAATTCAAGATTCTCTTGCACACTTAGGTCCTGGTACAAAGAAAATCTTCCGGGCATGTAGCCAACCCGGTTCCTGATCTCCTTATAGTCTTTTACAACATCAAATCCATCAACAATGGCACGTCCTTCATCGGGAAGTAAAAGTGTAGTGAGGATTCTGAATAAAGAAGTTTTGCCTGCTCCATCAGGCCCGATGATGCCAAATATTTCGCCGTGCGTTACATCAAAACTAATTCCCTGCAATGCTTTTACTACATCTTTTTTCTTCCCGTAAAACTTTACAAGGTCATTTACGAGCACTGATTTTTCTTTATTACCTGTTCCCATTGCCGATTGAATTTCTTGTTCTCCAAAGTCTAGTAATGTTGTCTACATTGTTTATTACTTATTGCCCTTTGCCTATTGACTATTGCCTATGAATTTTACCTCACCATACATTCCGATCTTCAGGTAACCATCATTTTTAACTCTTACTTTCATCGCATATACAAGATTGGCGCGTTCATCTTTTGTTTGAATGGTTTTCGGCGTAAACTCTGCTTTGTCAGAGACCCACGTTATAGTTCCAGGAAGTTTTCTGTAATTGTTTGCGCCGCTGTCGATCAACACGGTTGCCTGTTCACCCAATTTTATTTTTGGTAATTGTGCCCCGGTTACATAAGCTCTCAAATTCATTGATGAGAGATCTGCTATTTTATACAATGGTTTTCCATTCGAAGTGATTTCTCCCGTTTCTGCATATTTTGTGATCACGGTACCGTTGACAGGATTCATAATATTAGTTTTGTTTAACTGGTCCTGCAACTGTTCCGCTTTTTTTCCAAGCGGTTTCCCTTCGCTGAGAATACTGCGATTTTGCGTAGCTACATTGGTCTTTTGAACTTTGATTTGTTGTCGCGTAACATCCATTTGCTTTTTTGCCGATTGGATCTGAAAATTTATATCATCGAGCTGCTTTTTTGTGGCCGCATCATCTTTCAACAAGTTTTCAATTCTTACTTTTTCATGCATAAGATTGTCGAGCTGTGTTTGCTGAACGCCCAATTGATCCTTTAATAATTTTACCTGCGGAGTGACATCGCTGGTTTTTTCACCCAATGCCTGGATGCTGGCCTGAACCTGTTCTTTCTGCAGCCTGAGATTCTGCGGATCAATTTGCCCAACCACAGAATCTTTAGGAATCCGTTGTCCTTCCGTGATGTTCAGGGAGAGAATTTGCCCACTGGCCTCCGCAGAAACTATCACTTCATCGGCTTCAAATGTTCCGGAGGCATCAAACTTATTTTCATTTCTATTACATGCTATGAGGATCAGGAGGGCCGCACTTACTATGATTCTTGTGCTCATAAGTGAATTTTATTGTTTCCCTAGTATGGTGTGATAATTTATTTCCGCCTGCAACAATTGTATTTGATGAGTAATCAACAGCTGCCTCGCCTGGTCCTCCGCATTTACCTCACGTAGATAATCATTAGCGGTGATCACGCCATTCTCCAATTGCGCCCTGGCCGCGTCCTTCACCTGGGCACGCAGATCAATAATACCCTGATCTGTCTCGATCAGCCGGGATATTTTTTCAATTTCAGATTGCTGTTGTTTCAATTGTGTGCTTGTATTTAGTAAAAACGTTTCCTTTTGGATATCGACCATTTTTCTGTTCACTTCGTTGAGCTGTTTTTCTTTTTTTGAAGTGTACAAACCACCGAGTGGCCAGTTAAACCTGATGCCGGCAATATAAAACCAGTCAAATTCATTTTTCAACAAATTCAGACCAGGCCGGCCATAGCCGCCTTGGGCAAAAAGACTCGCCTTTGGCAAATTTTTAGCTGTCACCAGTTTATTTTGCTGCTGTATGAGTTTTGATTGGTTATCATACAATTTTACTTCAGGTCTTAAGATATCCGGAGCAAGCAGGGTGTCTACAATCGGTTTTTCCAATACTGTTGTTTCATCGAGCGGCTGATTTAAGAATAAACCCAGCGTTTCAATTAAGCCTTTTCTCGATGCTTTCAACTCAATCACATGCTGATCGGTCTGAAGCCACTGCGCCTTGAGCACGTTCAGATTCGATTTAAGCGCCACTCCATTTTTTACCTGCGCTTGCACCTGTTTAATGCCGATCTGTACGTCTTGCCTCACTATGTCGGCTTGTTTTATCTGTTCATCAAGAAATAAAACGCCCAGGTAAATCTGGTTGATACGATCCTTTAATTTGTATAACTCTACCTCTACCTTTTGTTCCTCGACATCGCCATTTAACCTTGCTGTTTTTTCCTGCTGGCGAATTACACCACCATCGTACACGACCTGGCTCAGATCCGCTAACACTTTATACTGATCTTTAGCAGGCGATTGAATTTTTATCCCGGGTAATGAGATGTCAATTCCTGTCACGTCAGATTGATAAGTTGCCTGCCCGCTCAACGTTGGCTGCGGCAGATAGCCTCTCCTGAGATTCTCGACAGTAATGTCTTCGGTTTGCCTGACGAGGTCTTTCTGCCTGGTGACAGGATAATTTTTTTCGGCGAGGTCGTATGCCTGGGACAATGTGAGGCGACTGACCGTCTGCGCCGAAACAAACTCTGTGAAAAACAGCAATAGTACAATCCATCTTTTCATACATCGATTTTTGTTAACCAAACGGTCAATGTTGTGGCAAAAAAGCTACCGCCTAATAGAATCAATGATAAATTTTGGCACCTCTTTTTTCCGCTGTTCCATAAAGTCTCTAAACTGTGTTTCTCCTAATCCCATGCGAAGCTGAAACATCGGCTTTGCCATAAATGGAAAAATGCACATCGAAAGCATGTTCATCAGGAGCTGCAGCGGATTGATCCGCTTGATCGTTCCTTTCTTTATTTCCCGCTCAATTTGCTTTAGAAATAATGCCGGATCCGGAAAGCCAAACTTTTCATTCAGTTTTTTGAAGAAAGCCACGGGCTCCCGGTTGATCTCATTCAGCACAAACGAAGGCAGGTAAGGATTTTCAACCATCACACTGATATATTCATCGGCAAAATGTTCAATTTTGTCAAAAAGGGGCATGTTGGATTCAAAAATGAAATTGATCTTTGGGAACAGCTTCTGGGCCGCCTCCATAAAGATCATTTCAAACAATTTGTCCTTGCTTCTGAAATAATAATGAAGCAATGCTTTATTGATACCTGCCTCGTCGGCGATATCCTGCATGCGTGCACCCGCCAAACCCTTCGATAAAAAAACTTTGCGCGCCGCGGCAATGATCTTTTCTTCCGCTGACTGATCTTTTTTTATGTTAACCATGCAATTTAACCAAATGGTTAACAAAGGTAAAAACTAATTCTCTTCACATCCAAATATTTTTTGTGTGCTGCCATTAGCAAAACATTAGAATAGGGGTCAAAGCAAATATAAATACAGGGTCACTGGGGTGACCTGCGCAAGTTGATCCCAAATTATTAATCATTAATTATTAATTACTAATTCAGATCATTCTGCCCAGCTCATCACATAATTCTGGTTTTCGATTTCCAATGCTTCTTTGGTCAGCATCAACGGATGAAAGGTGTCTACCATCACAGCTAATTCTTTTGTTTCCCTGGCACCAATACTTTTTTCTACGGCACCGGGATGAGGCCCATGAGGAATGCCGGCTGGATGCAGGGTGATCATTCCCCTGGTTACATTCTTGCGACTCATGAATTCACCTTCCACATAATAGATCACTTCATCGCTGTCGATATTACTGTGATTGTATGGCGCCGGTATGGCTTGCGGATGATAATCAAACAACCTGGGGCAAAATGAACAGACGACGAAATTGTTTGCTTCAAATGTCTGGTGGACCGGCGGTGGCTGATGGACGCGGCCTGTTATTGGCTCAAAATCATGAATGGAAAAAGCAAAGGGATAGCAGTAGCCGTCCCAGCCAACTACGTCGAAGGGATGAGTGCCGTAATGCAGTCCGTATAACACTCCTCTCTTTTTCGCCCTGATTAAAAAATCGCCCTTTTCATCATAGCTGGGCAAATTTTGCGGTGGACGAATGTCTCTCTCGCAATACGGTGAATGTTCCAGCAACTGGCCATATTTGCTTAAATATTTCTTCGGAAAACGTATCGGGCTGAATGATTCAACAATAAATAGCCTGTTGTTGGCATTGGCGAATTCAATTTGATAGATAGTCCCTCGCGGTATAACGACGTAATCACCGTAGTCAAAAGGCAGTTCACCATACATCGTCCGCAATACTCCTTTCCCTTCATGGACAAAAAGAATTTCATCTGCATCCGTGTTTTTGTAGAAATAATCTGTCATACTTTCCTGCGGCGCAGCCAGCACAAGATGGCAGTCATTGTTCACCAGTACCGGCCTGCGACTCTGTAAAAAATCTTTTTCTGGTTTTATTTTGAATCCTTCAAAGCTTCTATGCTTCAGCATTTTTTCTTCGGCTATAGCGGGTGCCACACTCAACTGCGGTTCTGTTTTTATGATCTGTGTAGGTGGATAATAATGATACATCAGCGAATAATCATTCGAAAATCCCTCTGTAGAAAATAGCTGCTCTGAATATAAGCCACCATCTGTCTTTCGAAACTGCGTGTGTCTTTTATGAGGAATGCTTCCAAGTTTATAATAGTAAGGCATAAATTATTTTAGATTTCAGATTTACGATTTTAAATTCTCTACAGCCGTTTTCTCTTTTCGGAAAGTAGTTCGTGGGAGAACGCAAAAATAATTCTGTGTCAAAGTTAGGAAATAGTAATTTCCGTTCTGAAATATGAAATTACCTACAGCGGGTCTATTAATCATTGAAAACAGAAAATTGTTACTTGCTTGCAGCAGGAATAAAAAATGCTTTTACTTACCGGGAGGAAAAATAAACGCTGATGAAACAGCAGCAAAAGCCCTGTGCCGGGAAATAGCTGAAGAAATGAGTGTAATGATCGATGAGCATGAATTAAAATACTATACCCACATCACAGCCCCCGCTTATGGAGAAGAGAATGGAACGATTATGGAGCAGGATTGTTTCTTTCTGGAACGGAACATGACTCCTCAAGCTTCGGCTGAAATTGATGAACTGAAATATTTTTCCCTAACCGAATATCTCTCAGAAACATGCCGTGCACCCGGGGCGCTAATGATTTTGCAGCAATTAAAAGACGATGGCTATATTGATTGAACTGTTCTTTTCATTTTTGGTCAAATTATGTAATTTCAAAAAGGCTGCGTGTCGTGATACCAATTATTAACTTCTGAAATTATCGTGATGGATGACTTTAGGATTTTGATTGTTGATGATGAACTTCAAAGTCGTTCATTGATCAGAAAACTCATATCAAATAATTTTCCTTCGTTTATTACTGATGAAGCTGAAACGGTGGCTTCGGCAATTGAAAAAATCCGGCAGTTTGCTCCTCAATTGGTTTTCCTGGATGTTCAAATGAGAGGTGAGACCGGGTTTGATCTGTTGGATAAAATCGGATCTGCAAATTTTGGGGTCATCTTTACTACAGCCCACAGCGAATTTGCAATAAGTGCTTTCCGTTACAGCGCATTGGATTATCTTATGAAGCCAATCGATGCTGAAGAATTTAAAGCCGCTGTGGAAAAAGCAATCGTTCGTATAAAGAAACAACAACTACCCGTTGACCAGATAGAATTTCTTAAAGAAATAAAATCGAATCAAAAAACTCCGGATAAACTGACCATACCCACTGCCGAGGGATTTCTATTTATTGGTATAAATGATATTTTTTATTGCCATGCTGCTGGCAACTATACCGAATTTCATATTGCAACAGGTCCAAAAATTGTTTCAAGCTACGCCTTAGGATATTACGCTGAAATTCTGGCATCTCGTAATTTTTTCCGGGTTCATCGCTCTTATCTTGTAAATCTTGCTCACATAAAAATGTATAAGAAAGGAACGGGCGGCACTATAATAATGCATAACGGAGATGAAATAGAAGTATCGCGAAACAGTAAAGAAGAATTTTTAAAAATACTGAAACTCTGACTTTGAAAATTCTCTTGAAATATCAATTGCTGATTTTGCTTTTCTACTGCAACACTATTTTTTTGCATTCACAAAGTTTTAGCACCAGGCTTTATACGACTGCAGAGGGTCTGAGTGACAATTATATTTTTTCTATTTACCAGGATAGTTATGGATACTTATGGATCGGAACAGCGAATGGCCTCAGCCGCTTCGATGGAAAACGGTTTACAACCTTTGGAATTCAACAAGGTTTACCATCAATGCTGGTTGATAGAATTTACGAGGATCATCATCATCGCTTATGGGTCGGCACCCGGGCGGGAATTGCTGAATTAAAGGGAGACAGTTGCTACCGTTATCCTGTAAACGACAAACTGCCAATAACCTTTGTAAGCGGTTTTATTGAACCCGACTCTACAAAACTTTGGGCCACTACCAACAGAGGTTTGTATGAACTAAAAAATAATGAATGGAGAAAAATTACTTTACTCCCGGGGTATGAGAATACCGGAATAGGGAAAATAATCATCGCAAAACAGTGTTTATACATAAACTACGATAACCGCAAATTGATCCAAATAAATCCCCAGGGAACAGCGACTATTCTTCTCTCGGGTAATTCTGATCGGGCTTATTATAATAGTATGTATGAAATAAACGGCAGAATTTATATTGGAACCTATTCCGGTTTATTGCAATGGGCGCAAGACAGATGGCTGCCATTGTTTCAAGACACACTAAAGAAAAAATATATTTACCATTGTTACCACGATAAAAACAACCGATGGTGGTTTGGAACAGAACAGGATGGAGTTCTGGTGGCCATACCAAATGGAAAAAAAGTCAATTACTTACGCATTCCTCTCTCCTTCAATCTTGTTTCCCAATTTTTCGAGGACCGTGATGGCAATCTGTGGGTAGCGGGTTTCGAGGGTCTTTTAAAAGTTTCTCCCGCTTATTATAAAACCGTTTCCCTGGCTGAGTTTCGGAATATGCATTTTATCCGCACTTGCATAGCGGCGCCGTCTGGCAAGATAGTAGTGTCCGGAGAAAATGGAGAATTGTTGATTTTAAAACCTATTAGATCGCTAGAAGACCCCGTTCAAATCATAGCAGTAGAACAGTTAAAAGATCCTGGAGATTTTATTGACCATTATACCTTTGACGACCTGCAAAGAATGTGGTTCAGTACCAGGGAAGGCAGGTTATATAGACTAGATGATACAGTGCTAAAAGATTTCACTTCTATTGTCTCATTTAAGAACAAGGTCTTTCGCGGTGTTGCTTACAATAAAAAAACAAAAAGGCTTTTCGTTTGCGGTGATTCAGTTTTATTATCGGGGACTGAGAATCATTTAGATACTTTTTTTGTTGATAACAGGAAACATTTTATTCCACTTCCGAACATTGTTCACATCCATGCGGACAATGGTTGCATGCTGGTACAGACAATTGAAAAAGGTTTATTCTTAGTTACAAAAAATAATGAAGTACGTTCCCTGGATAAGGAATTAAATCTAAATCTTTCAATAAGCAACGCAAACGACGAGAAAAATGAAAGTATCATATGGGCTTCTGGCCAGGGCAAGGGCATTTCAAAATATGAATGGAAAGAAAATGATCAACCTCAACTGTCGGAAATAATCGATGAAAAGAATGGGTTGTCAAGTAATCATGTCTTAAGCATGGCCGTAGATAGAGAGAATAAATTATGGGTCGCTACTACCAAAGGAATCACAGTAATGCAAAAAATTTCCCAACGCAAATGGATACACCGCGATGTGGAGACCAATTCAGGTGATAATACATCTCTTCTGTCTTTTGCCAATCTCAGCGATGATGGGAATGGCCATATTTGGATGAACCTGCGAAATAAACTGCTGGTGTTTGATACAAAAAATACTGAGATAGCTCCGGTTTACCCCAATACCGTTATTGAGAAAATACTCTTATATAATCAGCCAACCAACTGGACATCACTGACAAGTTCTGTTGACAGGTACAACATGCTTCCCGTAGGCCCTGCATTAAAATACAACCAAAACAGTTTGAGTATTGTTTTTAATGGCTTGCAGTATAGTGATAATTCACAGTTGGAATATTCTTACAGGCTGCTACCGTCCGACTCCGTATGGAGCAATCCCACAACGGGCAATGTCGTTTCATTCTACCAATTGACTCCCGCGAAGTACAAATTCGAAGTAAAATCCCATATTGAAGGTTTTGACTGGAGCACTCCGGCGACATTTTCATTTTCTATTAAAAAAGCATTTTGGGAGACTTGGTGGTTCAGGCTCTCCTTGGTTCTAATGGCTACGACTCTTATTGTTTTTATTTTCCGCTACAGATTGAGACAGTTGAAAACAAGAACAGAAATGCAAAATCAGTTGCGTGAACTGGAAACGAAAGCTTTTAAGTTACAAATGAATCCCCATTTCATCCATAATGCACTTAATTCAATTCAGTCTCTTGTAATAAATAACAGAAACAATGAAGCCAGCCACTACATAAACAAATTCGCCAAACTTTTGCGCCAGGTTCTTGAAAATTCCGAAAAAAATCTTATTGCATTGGATAAAGAATTATACTCACTTCAATTATATGTTGATCTTGAAAAGTTGCGAATGAACATGGATATTGATTACAATGTCCGGCTTGCTGAAGGCATTTTAGATGGCGAAATAAAAATCCCGCCACTAATACTTCAGCCATTTGTAGAAAATGCTCTCTGGCATGGACTGAGTCGAAAGGAAGGCGAAAAGAGAATTCTTTTAAGTATTTGCAACAAAGCCGGATGGACTATTTGCGAAATAACCGATAATGGCATTGGTCGAAAAAGAGCTGCTGAGTCGTATGAAGCATTTCCGGAAGGTCATCTTTCGAAAGCAGTGAATATTATCCGTCAGCGTCTTACTGATTTTAATCAGTCGGCAGCCATAGAGCCAATAAGTTTTATTGATCTTGAGGAAAATGGTGAAGCTGCAGGTACTACCGTTATCGTCAGGATAAAAACCGAATCCTAAGGCTAGATAATATTCACGCGAATAAATCACTTTCACATTCCATCAATTTTTTGCCGCCATTCAATAAATGGACATCAAGCAGGCCTAAACTCTCTTTAAGTTTATTAAAAAATCAATGGTTTTTGTTGCAGGCATAGTCGCGGTGTGCTTGATTTCAATTATTGCGATGAGCTGGGATGAAATAAAACATCTAGTCAGGAAAAGAAAACCCCACTAAGGCTTTGAAAACATACTTCAAAAACTAATTCCTTCAAAAACCGCACGTAATAATACTTCTTTCATCACAAAAAAATTTTTATGAGACAAAAAAAACAAATCGCATCAATCCTTTTGTGTGCGGGATTAGCTTTCATCGTATTCACGTCATTTAAAAATGACAACATTATTCCCGGGATTAAAAGTCATTCTGTCGGGACAGCGACATCTCACATTTTAAAGCCAAATTCCAAAGGACCCGTTTCCATCACTGCAGTATTTGATTTTTCGACATTCCCGGATGTGTTTGGAAGTTTTACCATTTGATTTTTCAACATTCCCGGATGTGTTTGGAAGTTTTACCACGAGCGGGGCTCTTACTGTTTCCGGAGACGCTGAAATGGTAGTCGGCCTGAATGAGAATGGTACAAGAGCTCATTGTGTGGTTACACTGATAACATTAGATGGAACAATAACCATTCACCAGGAATGTGTATTCGCCACGAACCCTCCTCAAGGAAGATGGGAGATTGTGAGCGGAACCGGTGCTTATGCAAATCTTAAAGGTAATGGCTCTCTGACGATGCCACCCGATACCGAAGCAATGGAAGGAGTAATTTATTAAATGTGAATTATATTCCCGATAAATTTTTTAAGAGAAAAATTACAGATCATTAAAGAGGGTAAAGAGTTGCACCAGCTTATGTGCAACTCTTTTTCTTAGAGAATACAACGTAGGAAAGCGCTAAAAAAAAATTTTTGAGCCGCTTTGGAAATATAATATCTTTAAAGAAGCATCACTACATCATGTGAGAAAAGCGTGCGGAAGAATGTCTACCCTGCTTCCCGCATTACAATACCTCGGTACCTTAAGATAAGGTAATTTCTCCCCCAATGAAAAAACGACGAGCCAAAGGCTGATGCGTTATTGTATTCTGACGTGAGGCATTTTTTTTCAGCAATGAATAGTGGAAAAAAAGAACACAGCAGAATGTCGGAACCAGATCAGTCCCTCATATAAATGATATTGCAACGAACCCCTGCAAGACGACAGTGAATTCGGTTACCTCTCTGAATCAAGAAACTAATTCCTTCAAAAACCGCAGGATATATTTATTTCTTCACCAAAAAGCTTAAAACATGAAAAAGCTATTGAATGTTTTTAATTATCTATTTAGCGCAAAGAAGGAAGCTGCAAAAAAGCAAAGGAGCTGGTTGTTGATTGTTGCAACTGTTTCAATCGTTCTATCATTTTCATCGTGTCAGAAAGAGACAACCAATTCCCGCGGTCAAACTGACAATTCAAATTTGGTTGCTAGTAAAGTCAGCAACGCTGAAGCATCAGTAAAAGTCTTTGCCACGGGACTTAATAATCCCCGCGGCTTGAACTGGGGCCCTGATGGATATTTGTATGTTGCTGAGGGTGGCGTTGGCGGAACCAATTCAACGGATGGGCTATGTACCCAAATTTCTCCTCCGGTTGGTCCCTACACCGGCAGCGCAACAGGGGGACGGATATCAAAAATCAGTCCCACGGGTGAACGCTCCA
>VBAQ01000345.1 GCA_005883765.1 Bacteroidota bacterium | reverse complement strand
ATTTGCCTGTAATAACCGCAACAATTTATCAGTCGCCCTGGATGTTACCATCACATTTATGAAAGCCGTGAATGTGGGAGATGTACTGACTGCCGAAGCGAAGGAAATTCATAATGGAAGGAGCACGGGTGTTTATTTGATACATGTGACTAACCAGAAAGACGAACAGGTGGCTTTGTTTAAGGGAACTTGTTTCCGCACTGGAAAAAAATTAGTCTAGTCTATTTGAAAAATGCTTTTTGAAAAATTGATTTGCCTTATTTGTCAATAATTCGCCCGCATTCACCATGGCTTCCTCTTTAGTTATCGATGAGCTGACAAGGCTTTCGATAAATTCCAAGCCCAACTGATCAATGATTGAATTACCCGCATCCGCTACTCCGCAAAAAGCGGCGACAGGAATTTTATGCTCGGCAGCTAAAAGCGAAAGCCTGCGCACCACCTTTCCCTCCAAAGTCTGCGCATCAATTTTGCCTTCACCGGTGATCAAGAGATCGGTTCCCTCGACCTCTTTCTTAATTGCACTTGCGTCGATGATCAGGTCAATTCCCTTTTTAAGTTCAACTTCAAAAAAGCCCATCAAACCTGCGGCGACGCCACCGGCGGCTCCGGTGCCCTCAACTTTGGCAACATCTTGCCCTGTTTGCCTTTTTAAAATTTCTGCAAAATGGTTTAATCCTTCATCCAACAATTTAACTGCATCGTTATTTGCTCCTTTTTGAGGAGCATAAACATACGCGGCACCCTGTGGACCGTATAAAACATTTTGTACGTCACAGGCAATCTCAAACTTTGTATCTGGAATTTTCGGTGGAGCAATTATTTTTTCTATTTGCAAAAGATTCTCGCCGCATGCTTTTAATGAATTATTATTTGAGTCTTTGAACTGAAAACCTAATGCCGATAGAATTCCGGTCCCTGCATCGTTGGTGGCGCTGCCACCCAGGCCGAGAATAATTTTTTTTGCTCCTTTATCAATGGCATCGTTGATCAATAATCCTGTTCCGTATGTGGAAGTTTTCAAAGGATCCCTTTCTTCTTGCTTCAACAAGACCAGCCCGCTTGCAACAGCCATTTCTACAATTGCCGTCTTTGTTTTTGTATTCCATTCATAGGATGCTTTTATTTTTCTTTTAAGTGGATCCAGGGTCAAACAATTAACAGAATTTGTTTGCAAATAATATTTCATTACTGTCGCAAATCCGTCACCTCCGTCGGCCATAGGAAATAAAAATAACCGGGCCGATCCATCCGCTTGCTTAATTCCATCTGCAAT
>VBAQ01000125.1:16475-18498 GCA_005883765.1 Bacteroidota bacterium | reverse complement strand
CTAATGGAAGATGCAGAAGGAAATATTTGGGTGCCGGGTGACGACGGAGCTATCAAATTTTTTAACAAGTACAATGATTATTATTCCGTCGCTGATGGTTTGCCAAATGAATTTATTACCGGTATCACAGAAGATCGAAGATTCCACAGTATCTGGGTTGCTCATGCAAAAGGTTTTTCTTGTTTGTACCAGAATCGATTATTCAACTTCCCTTACCCGGTTAATGAATTTGGATGGGTAGATTTAAAGGCACAGGGCGACTCACTTTGGGTCGAGAATAATGGACTTTTTCTTTATAAAATTTATTATGATTCCCGGCCTCACATTAAGCTTTTAAAACAGTGGAGATTGGGTAAAGGGAAGGATGATTGGGTATCATGCATGCAACCGGACAGTAACGGCTCCATGTTCATGACAGAAATTCATGGTAACCTTTGCCAATTGACCCCGGAAGGCAAACTGAAGACAATTCTTCCCGGCGAGTTATGCGCCTTTCTAATTGACGGAAATGAATTATGGACAGGTGGCTTCGAACGGGGCTTGTCAAGATGGCGGATCATTAGGGAAAAAGACAGCTTGCACCTGCAGTTGTTGCATCGGTACACTAATTTACCCGACAGCCTTATCCGCAATATCGTGAAAGATTCGGCTGGTAATCTATGGGTGGGTACACTTTATAAAGGGCTATTGAAATTCGAAAAACAAAAGGACAATTCATTCGTGGTTCACAATTATTATTCGCAAAACGGACTAACCAATGGGTGGGTATTTGATATTTTTATTGACAGTAAGGGTAAAATAAATGTAGCTACGTTAGGGGGTATATTTGAAATGCAACAATCAGGTGATTCAGTTTATTTTGAAAATCTTTCACCAAAATATGGAACTATCTTAAATGAAATTTATAAAATTGTTGAAAGCAGGGATGGTAGTTTCTGGCTGGCATCAAAATCGGGATTTATTCATACACGCAAGAACCTGTATCATCCATTACCTCCGCCCAAAGTATTTTTTACAGGTATGTTCAGGAACAACCAGCCGGATAGTTCTATTAGTAGCTCTAAAAGTTCTCAATCGTTTTCTTACAAAGAGAATAATCTTGTACTTGATTTTACCGCCACTTCATTTCGAAATGAGGGACAGGTTCGTTACAGCTACAAACTGGAAAAAAATAACGACTCATCTAAATGGAGTTTACCGAGGCCAATTCATTCAGTATCATTACTGGCTCTCTCTCCGGGCTCGTATACTTTAAAAGTAAAGGCGGTTACTATGGATAATGTGTGGAGTGAAGTGCCTGCACAATATAGCTTCATCATCAATGCGCCTTTCTGGTCAACATGGTGGTTTCGAACTTTGATAGTCTTATTTGTTGCAGGGATCGTTGCAGGTTTTTATAGGTTCCGTTTGAATCAATTAAAGAAAGTGATGGTATTGAGAACAAAAATTTCCCGCGACCTTCATGATGAAATTGGTTCTACCTTAAGCGGAATTGTAATCATCAGCGAAATGACAAAAAATCAACCGGGAAATGAAATGAACTCTGAATTAAAAACTTCATTGGATAAGATTAGTACAAATTCAGAAGAAATGCTGGAAAAGATGAGTGACATTGTATGGGCCATCAATCCGCAAAATGATAGTTTTGAAAAAGTGATAAGCAGGCTGAAAACCTATGCCAAAAATACTACTGATTCGCTGGGTATTCATTTACATTTTAGTTTAGGCAAAGACTTCGAGAAGTACAACCTGGACATGCAAAAGCGAAGTAATATTTATTTGATTTGCAAAGAAGCTATCAACAATGCAATAAAATATTCAGAATGCCGGAACTTAAAGTTTGCTTTGCAGCGGGAAGATCATCATATCACCATTAGTATAGTTGATGATGGAAAAGGATTTAATTCAATAAAAGATTTTGGTGGCAATGGTCTAAAGAACATGAAATCGAGAGCACAGGAAATAAAGGCAGACCTGAACGTGAATTCTGAAAAAGGTAAGGGCACTTCAATAAATCTTTTTT
>VBAQ01000125.1:0-16460 GCA_005883765.1 Bacteroidota bacterium | reverse complement strand
ACCTGATTGGAGTAGAGATTTTTTAAAAATCAACCTGAGATTTGTATAAATTCTGGTTATGCCGATACGTGTAGCAATCTTTGAAGATAATAAGCTCGTAAGAGATTCGTTTGAAGCGATCCTGAATGGCACAGACGGCTTTATTTGCACCGGTTCTTTTTCCAGTTGCAACAGTCTTGTGCATGATGTAAAGCGAAGCCAGCCAGATGTAATTCTAATGGATATTGAGATGAATGGAATAAATGGTATTGAGGCCACCAAAACAATCAAACAGGAATTTCCTTCCATTAAGATTCTTATTCAAACAGTTTTTGAGGATGATGATAAGGTTTTTTCGGCTATTTGTGCCGGTGCCTCAGGCTATATGTTAAAAAAAACTTCACCGGCAAAACTGATTGAAGCAACCCGGGAGGTATATGAAGGGGGAGCACCGATGAGCCCCGGTATTGCCAGTAAAGTGTTAACACTTTTTCAGAAATTTGCGCCACCAGAACCGAAGTCGCCAGATTATGAATCTTCAAATCTTAGTAAAAGAGAAAAAGAAATTCTGCTACTAATGATGGAGGGAGATAATTTTCACGCAATAGCTAAAAAGCTTTTCCTCAGTTACGATACAGTACGCACACACGTCCGGAGTATTTATAAAAAGCTTCATGTGGCTTCCGTTAACCAGGCGATTGTTAAAGCGTTCAAACAGCGACTTATATAGCTCTCAATAAAACTGCCGCACTAGCCGCGGCCAATAATTCACTCAATTGTGGTATACACAATCCCCTACAATTACTATTAGCTTTGAAGACTCGCATGTTTAGTCTATACTTGCGTACAAAATTTCAAAAATAATTGGTTATTAACCTAGAGCGATTTGCTCAAACACGGCGATATGAAAAAATCAAAATTTTATTTTCAAGTGACATGTGCATTGCTGTTCCTGGTATCATGTCATAAGGATAAAGATACCGTGACGCCGGTTCCAGCCCTTAATCACCCACCCGTAGCCAGGGCAGGATCTGATCAAAAAATTACGTTACCCGTCGATAGCGTAAAATTGGATGGCAGCGGCTCCTACGATCCAGATGGGGCCGACACAATTGCAGTTTATGAATGGACCCTAATTTCGGGACCGGGGTCTCCCGACATCGTTAATCCTTCAGCTCCCACAACTGAAGCAAAAAACTTAAAGCAAGGCATTTATCAATTCAAGTTGAAAGTAACGGATCGGCAGGGATTTTGGTCAGAGGATCTTGTTAGCATAACAGTTGACGCCGCTCCCATGCAGACCAAACAAATTGTAAATCCAGATTTGCATTGGAGCTTCAATTACACTACGAAAACAGCGATGGCTATAGTAACTGATTTGGCTTTGCCGCCGAATATTTATCCCGCGAGCAGCATCTCAGCGGTGTATATTTTGAACGATGGAGCATATCGGGAAATCTTAGATGTTCCTAGTAGCAATATAATTTACTATCAAGTTGAAAATAGCTTCATCGTTCTCCACAAGAACAATATTAGATTCGCTTTTGATTTTCCGATCGATGCTTTATTTCTTCCGAAAGCTGCTAAAGTGACTTTTTTATAGGACCATCTCCTGTGATTGATGCCATTGCAATGCCTCGAAATAATGCAGGGCAATTTTCCGAAGAAAAGAAAATCGTCTGTTGAATATTACCAGGATTACAACCGTAATAAATGCCGGGACCAGGATTTCGATCAGAATTTCTTTTTATAGGGATAAAGTAGTCACACGCTTGTAGGCACAGACATCGGTAGTACTGCACATTAATATGCCCACTTCACCAATGTGGCTCCCCATGTGAAGCCGCCACCAAAAGCTGCGAGTACTATCAGATCACCTTTGTTTAATTCATGTTTCCATTCCCACAAACAAAGAGGGATGGTTGCAGCCGTAGTATTTCCGTAACGCTGGATATTGAGCATTACCTTATCCTGCGATAATCCCATACGATTCGCCGTAGCATCAATGATCCTTTTATTGGCCTGGTGGGGGACAAGCCAGGCAATATCATCGCCGGTCAAGTTGTTTCTTTCGAGTAGTTCCGCACTCACATCAGCCATTCCTTTTACGGCAAACTTAAAAACGGGTTGTCCGTCCTGGTAAATAAAATGTTCTTTGGCGGCAAGTGTTTCCATGCTTGGCGGTTTTAAAGAACCCCCTGCCCTCATATACAAATAATCTCTTCCGCTTCCATCGCTTTTCAATAAACTATCCAGGATGCCGTAGCCTTCTGTATTTGGTTCCAATAAAATGCAGGCAGCAGCATCGCCAAAAAGAATGCAGGTTGTGCGATCACTGTAATCTGTAATAGCACTCATTTTATCGGTCCCAACTATCACCACCTTTTTATAGCGGCCACTTTCAATGAGTGCAGCACCTGTTGTTACACCGAATAAAAATCCTGAACAGGCAGCTTCGAGATCAAAACCCCAGGCATTTTTTGCACCTACCTTATCGCAAATAATATTGGCTGTGGCCGGAAAAAGCATATCAGGAGTAACAGTACAGCAAATAAGGCAATCAATTTCCAAAGGATCAATTCCTCTCCTGTGACAAAGATCAATTACAGCCGGCGCACCCATATCGGAACTGGCTTTGCCTTCTCCTTTTAAAATTCTGCGTTCTGAAATTCCAGTTCGCGTTTTGATCCATTCATCAGTTGTCTCAACCATTTTCTCCAGGTCAGCATTTGTCAATTTATCCTCAGGAACAAAACCTCCGACCGCCGTGATAGCGGCAGTGATCTTTTTTGTCGTCATCAAGTTATTTTTTAAGCAGCCAAAGGTAGGGAAGAAGTAGGAAGTATGAAGTCTGAGGTACGAGTATGAAGTTGGATGCAGGGGTATGAAATCGGAAGTAGGAAGTCGGGATTCGTACTTCTTACATCATACCGCCTACTTCAATTTTCTTCCCTTATTTTCGCAGCTATGATTGCTTTTTTGAAAGGTGACTTTGTGCAAAAGAACCCCGCGTCCGTTGTGGTCGATGTAAACGGAATCGGGTATGACGTGCAAATCAGCCTGAACACTTATTCAAAAATTCAGCATCTCGAAAAAGGACAGCTTTATACTTCCTTACTGATCAGGGAAGATGCCCATATACTGTACGGTTTTTTTGACATGGCTGAAAAAGAAATTTTCCTGCAACTCATCAATGTATCAGGCATCGGCGCTTCAACCGCACGCATGATGCTTTCCTACATGAAGCCGGATGAATTGGCCAAAGCGATCGCGAAAGGAGATGTATTAACGTTGGAAAGGATAAAAGGAATTGGGAAAAAGACTGCGGAAAGAATTGTCGTCGAGTTAAAAGACAAGATGGCAAAGCAAACTCTTGAAACAAATATTTCCACTATGAAACACAATACTTTGCACTCAGATGCGTTAAATGCCTTGCTGGCCTTAGGCATCAACCGCCAGGCCGCAGATCAGGCCATCCAAAAAACCTTGGTGCAGGAACCAGGCCTGCCACTCGAGGAGTTGATAAAAAAAGCACTACGTACCTTATAGTTCCATTTTTACACAACTAATTGGTTAGGAAAATTGAGTCCCAGAACTACTCACATATTCCGTACGCTGGTAGCTGCATCAGTGTTGTTTGCCCTTTCCCTGCAGGCACATGCCAGGTTTTATTTTGACCCATCACCACGAAAAATTTTCTTTCATTTTCTGAATGCTGATACCACCCGGTATCCTTTGTATGACAGGTACGGCGACCCGTACAGCTATCCTAATCGCAATCCTTTTTATTTAAAGGATACATCGTTTGTCAAAAAGAATATTATTTATGACCCGGTAACAAAGCAATACTATATTGAAGAGAAGATAGGCAGCCAGTATTATCGAACCCCAGTTAGCTTTTCGATGAAGGAATTCCTTGATATGCAGGGAAAAATGGATGAAGAAGAGTATTTCCGTAAGCGAGCCAATTTGTTAAGTACAATGAACCGGCGTACCTATAAACCGAAATTCAAATTCTTCAATAATTGGGTAAATCGTATCACCGGCAATGGGAAAATTGATATAAGACCGACAGGTTATGTCGATATCATGGCGGGTTACCAGGGACAAAACAGCAAGAATCCCACACTCCCAGAAAGAGCAAGAAAAAATGGCGGGTTCGACTTCAATATGAATTCGCAATTGCAAGTTGATGCTAACATTGGCGATAAACTCAAACTGCCCATTAACTATAACACCTTAGCAAATTTTGATTACGAAAATCAGTTAAAACTTGATTACCATGGCCAGGATGATGAGATACTGAAGCTGTTCCAGGCAGGAAATGTAAACTTTAATTCGAAAGGTACTTTAATACCGGGCGCTCAATCTTTATTTGGAATAAAAACGGAGTTACAATTTGGAAAATTATTTATCACCTCGGTGTTGGCGAACCAGCGCTCCACAAGACAGTCTCTCGGACTGCAGGGCGGCGCTGCCACGCAAAGATTTTCTTTAACCGCAGACGAATACGAAGAGAACCGTCACTTTTTGCTGGCTCAGTATTTCCGAAATCATTACAACGAAGCGATGAAAAAGCTTCCTGTGGTAAACTCTCCGATACAAATACAGCGCATTGAAGTTTGGGTCACGAATCGCACTGGCGCCACAACAGATACCAGGGACATAGTAGCCTTGGCAGATCTCGGTGAAGGCGGTGGTAACACATTGCCGGATAACACAGCAAATAGCCTAAATGCAAATGTCCTTCGAAACCCCGCCACGCGGAACTCTACACAGGTTACTAGTGCGTTAACCGCAATGGGTTACCAACCCGTGCAGGATTTTGAAAAGACATTTGCAAGAAAACTGCAGCCGACCGATTATTATTTCAATCCGCAGATAGGTTTTATTTCTTTGAACCAGCAGCTGCAACCGGATGAGGTTTTGGCCGTGGCATTTCAATACACCTACAATGGAAAAGTTCACCAGGTAGGAGAATTTTCACAAGACATTCCTCCCGATTCAAGTGGTAATTCGCAAAAAGTTTTATTCCTGAAATTGCTGAAAGCAACTTCCCAGCGTCCTAACCTGCCTCTTTGGGACTTGATGATGAAAAATGTTTACTCGGTAGGATACGGTCAACTGGATAGAAAAGATTTTCAACTGGACATCTTATATGAGGAACCCAGCCTGGGCGAGAAAAGATATGTGCCGCCCGATTCTGTGCTACAGCAATATAAAGGTCAGCCCATTCTTACTTTAGTAAATCTAGATCGATTGAATGATCAGAACGATCCGCAACCCAATGGGTTTTTTGATTATATAGAAGGCTTTACCGTTATCTCATCGCAAAGCAGAATTATTTTTCCGGTGCTTGAGCCCTTTGGCCATGATCTGGATTACATCTATGCGAACCAGGCTGCCCGCAATAAATACTTGTTCTATCCCCTTTACGATACTATCAAGGCAATTGCCCAAACATATGCCAATCTCAACCGGTTCAAGATCGAGGGCAGGTCGACATCGGCGGGCACGTCCGACTACCAGTTAGGCTTCAATATTCCGAAGGGATCTGTAACGGTTACAGCCGGAGGGCAAATATTGAGAGAGAATATTGACTACGAAATCAACTACGACCTGGGCACTTTAAAGATCATCAATCCATCCATCATTAGTACAGGTTTGCCGGTGCAGGTGCAATATGAGAACAATGCCACATTTGGAATCCAGCAAAAAAATTATATCGGGATCAGGCTTGACTATCTTGTGAACAGGCATCTCACGCTGGGCGCCACGATGGTTCGACTGGGTGAGCGACCATTTTTCACGAAGACCAGTTACGGTGAAGATCCGATCAAGAACTCCATGGTCGGAGCCGACTTTGATTATCGCAATGATGTACCCAGGTTATCGAAATGGCTAGACAAACTTCCTTTCTATTCCACCAAGGCCATGTCGAGCATTACGGCTTATGGTGAAATGGCGGCGCTGATCCCAGGCCATCCAAAACAGATCGGCAAAGGAAGAAGTGGTCAAAGTTATATTGATGATTTTGAAGGAACACGCAGCAGCATTGATCTTCGTTTTCCTCTTATTAACTGGACACTGGCCTCAGTGCCGCAGAATGCGGTTGACCAGAATGGAAATACACTTTTTCCCGAAGCTGCATTGAACAATGATCTCAGCAGTGGTTTCAATCGGGCAAAAATTGCTTGGTACAATATCGAACCTGTGCTGCAGGAAAGAAGTAATCCCAATAATCCTTTAGCAAAAAATCTTGCAGAACTATCAAAACCTGAATCAAGACTTGTATCACAGGAAGAAATTTTCCCTGAAAAAACAACCAATCTCGGACAAGGCATACTTACTACTTTTGATCTTGCCTACTATCCTCGCGAGAAAGGACCCTATAATTTCAGAACGGATCTTAATTCTGCAAATGGCCAGTTGCTGAATCCCAAAAAAGCATTTGGCGGGATCATGCGCAATATTGATCAAACGGATTTTGAAACCAGCAATATCGAATACATCGAGTTTTGGTTGCAGAATCCATTTATCAATAAACCCGGCAGTTCCGGCGGTCAGCTATATTTTAATCTCGGAAATATTTCTGAAGACATCTTGAAAGATGGAAAGCGACAGTACGAAAATGGATTGCCTACACCACATAACCAACCAAGAGTTGATACAAACACCGTTTGGGGACAAGTTCCAAGCAATCCCTTACAGGTTACAAATGCTTTTAGCAACAATACAGAAGATCGTCCCTACCAGGATGTTGGTTTTGATGGATTAACCGATACAGCGGAGCAGAGAAAATTCTTAAATTATTTGAACGCTCTCGCGACCACCTACGGACCCAATTCAGCGATTTACCAAAAGGCCTTAAAAGATCCATCAAACGATGATTTCAAGAATTATCGCGATGAGACATACACAGGCAATGATGGGATACTTGCGCGTTACAAGGATTTTAATAACCCTCAGGGTAATTCCCCCATTGCCCCCAACAACTCGCAATTCACAAGTGCGGAAACTTTGTACCCTGATCAGGAAGATCTGAACCGGGACAATACGATGAGCGAGGCGGAAGAATATTTTCAGTATCGCGTGGATCTGAAACCTGGAATGGATCAGTTCAATAATCCGTTCATTACTGACGTGAGAGATGCGCCAATTCATTTGCCTGATGGTTCCTCACGGACTGAGCGATGGTTTTTGTTTCGGATCCCGATTCATTCGTTCCAGGATAAGATCGGCAACATTCCTGATTTCAAATCCGTACGTTTCATCAGAATGTTCCTCACCAATTTTGACGATACTGTTGTTTGTCGTTTTGGTAAATTGGAATTGGTGAGAAATCAATGGCGCAAATTCACTTTCAATATCGATACGACGGGCTTATACACTACATTGCCGGCCGTTGACCCAGTCAATACTAATATTCTTGCAGTAAATCTTGAGGAAAATGATTCACGCGAGCCTATTCCTTATCGCATACCTCCCGGAATTGAAAGGCAACAGGAGTTGAGCAATAACAATGTGCAATTGTTGCTTAATGAGCAATCTCTTAGCTTAAAGGTTTGCGGACTTAGCAAAGATATTCCGAACAACAAGGCGCGGGGTGTGTTCAAAACAATGAATCTTGACCTGCGGCAGTATGGCAGAATGTCCATGTTTATTCATTTGGAAGATTCATATGCACCTGGAAATAATTTTAAAGATGGAGATGTAAATGCAGTGATAAGAATCGGAAATGATTTCGCAGGAAACTACTATGAAGTAAAAATTCCATTGAAGGTGACCAAGTGGGGAGAAACGGATTCACTGAAGATATGGCCTGCTGAAAATAATCTTGATTTTGATCTGCAGGACCTTGTGACACTGAAAAAGGAGAGAGACAAAAATGGCGTTTTGCCTACGCAGTATTATCAGAAAGTTCTTCCGAGCGGTCGCATTTATGCGATTTTGGGGAGTCCGAATTTGGGAGAGGTGAGGGGCATGGTGATGGGACTTGAAGATGTGGGGCAAGAGACTGTTTGCGCCGAAGCCTGGTTCAATGAACTTCGTTTATCACGACTTGATGAGAAGGGAGGCTATGCCGCAATAGGAAGGGTAGATGTTAATCTTGCTGATCTGGGTAATCTCTCATTATCGGGCAGTATAAAGAGCAGTGGGTTTGGAACTTTGGAACAACGAGTAAACGAGCGCAGCCGCGAAGACGATTACCAGTTTGACGTGGCAACCAATCTTGATCTCGGGAAATTGCTTCCAAAACGAGCTGCCATTCAACTTCCCGTATATGCCGGTATCAACAAGACGTCGAGTACGCCCGAGTATGATCCTTACGACCAGGACATAAAATTGAAAGATAAATTAAATGAGAGTTCAGGTAAGATAAGAGATTCTATCAGAAACAATGCAGATGATGTTACTACGACAAAAACATTCACGATCACGAATGCAAAAAAGAATAGAACAGGGGCGGGCAAACCAAAAATTTGGGATATCTCTAACCTTGATTTCAATTACTCTTATATCAGCATGGAACACCACAGTCCTTTGTTCGAAACGGATGCGCTAAGACGAACGAGGGGCGCCGTGGGTTATACCTATGCGCCACAGGTGAGGCCGTTTGAACCTTTCAAGCGGGTTATCAAATCAAAATCCCCGTGGCTCGGGTTGATACGGGATTTTAATCTGAATTACGCGCCATCATTGATCTCTGTAAAAGCAGACGTGTTCAGGCAATTCGGTGCCACACGTCCGCGCAATGTCGGTGGCGGGCCTTATAAGATCCCGGAAACTTATAATAAGTACTTCTTGTTTGACAGGTATTACATTGTCAACTGGGATCTCACAAAGTCCATTCGCATCGATTACACCGCTGTTAACAATGGAAGGGTTGATGAGCCAGAGGGCAGAATTGATACAAAGGCAAAAAAAGATTCGATCCGGAAAA
The DNA here is from genome assembly GCA_005883765.1 of Bacteroidota bacterium. Taxonomy (GTDB): domain Bacteria; phylum Bacteroidota; class Bacteroidia; order Chitinophagales; family Chitinophagaceae; genus VBAU01. The sequence goes on along the minus strand of VBAQ01000125.1, from coordinate 7,537 downwards.
ATTTCTTCAAGGGGGGGAGAACCACACATTTCGGGCAAGTTATAACCGCATCATACGTTCTTCCCACACAAAAACTTCCATTGCTTGACTGGACAACTATTCGCACCAGTTATACGGCAAGTTATGATTGGCATGCTGCATCATTATTGCCCGAGGCACGTGCGCTTGGCAATACTTTGATCAATGGGCAGACAAGAAATATTACCGGTGAGTTTAATTTTGACAACTTATATAACAAATCAAAATTCTTACGCCTGATCAACAATGAAGGACCGGTTCAAAAAAGCAATCAGCCAAAACGATTGCAGGTAAAGGCAAAGCCAAATGATACAGCAAGTAAAAAAATGAAATGGATAAGAAATCCTAAATGGCAGCCGGCACCCGGAAACGCAACAAGATTTTTTGGACGAATGTTACTTTCCCTAAAACGCATCGGGGTGCAGCTTAATGAGGATATGGGAACTACATTACCCGGTTATCTCGACAGCACACAATTCTTTGGTCGCAATTTCAGAAGTAGCGAGCCGGGCTGGGGATTTATTTTTGGAATGCAACCTGACACAAACCGCATTAATCGATATGGTGCCAAAGGATTGCTGACACGTGATTCGCTATTCAATTCACTTATTCAGCAGCGCTTCAACCAAAAACTAAGTATAACTGCCCAATTAAGCCCGATCCGTGATTTGAATATTGACGTTACTTTGGAAAAAACTTTTGACAAACAGTATTCGGAATTATTTAAGGACACAAGTGCCGTTGATAATGTCGGCTTTACAAGATTAAATCCTTATGCGCTGGGAAGTTTCAATATTACATACATTTCTTACCAAACGTTGTTTAAGAAATTCGACCCTAATACGGTATCAGAAACATTTAAACAATTCGAAGCAAATAGAATTATTTTATCTGATCGTTTGAATGTGGCAAATCCTTATGCTCCAAATCAAAAAAATCTTGATGGCTTCTGGCAGGGATATGGCCGCTATGCACAGGATGTAGTAATACCTGCATTCCTTGCAGCTTATACCAACAAGGACCCATTGTCCATTTCGTTAATAAAAAATTCCAATGCTGATCTCAGATCAAATCCATTTTCCAGGTTGATCCCGAGGCCCAATTGGAACGTAACATACAGCGGCCTCAGTAAAATAAAAGGGCTGCAGAAAATATTTACCAATTTTACTATCCGGCATGGGTACCAGAGCAATTTGAGCATGAACAGTTTCAATACGGCACTTTTATTCCACGATCCTTTTCATGCGGGATACCCGGAATTCATAGACTATGGATACCCGGAATTCATAGACTCAACCGGGGCGCACAACTTTATTCCTTATTTTCTTGTGCCCAATATTACGATTACAGAACAGTTTAATCCCTTAATAGGTTTCGATATAAGTTTTGCCAATCAGCTCGCAACAAATTTTGAATACAAAAAATCAAGAACATTAAGTTTGAGCCTTATCGATTACCAGCTCGCGGAAAATCGTTCAACGGAATATACAATTGGTATAAACTGGAGAAAGCGTGGCGTTCCTATAATCAAAAATATCAGGGTTGGGAAAAAGGGAATGAAACTGGATAACGATGTTACATTCAAGTTTGACTTTAGTCTGCGTGACGACGCAACGGCCAATAGCAAGCTTGATCAGAATACAGCATTCGGAACCGCTGGTCAGAAAGTGGTGCGCATTTCGCCTTCGATCGACTACGTATTGAACAGTCGCGTTAATTTGAAATTATATTTCGAACAGAATAAGGTAATACCCAAGATCGCGACAACGGCTCCCGTTACTAATACAAGAGGAGGACTGCAAATAAGAATTTCCCTGGCCCAGTGATAGAAACTAAAATTGGAATTCGCGCAATATTTTTCTTCACTAACCATTGCTGCTAACTAAAAAGAGTTCCCGCAAGGACTCTTTTGTTGTTGGTTTGTTGTGCGATGAAAATTATTTTGTCTTGGATGATGTGTTGGCCGGCGCAGCTTTTTTGAATAACATTACGTACCCACAGAGGTTTTTCTTTTGCTTGTTTACCTGCACGGGTTTCATCATGTGGTATTCGGAAAATTTTGGTATGTAGGAGTAAGTAATAATGTTTCCATCCACGTCCCCCCATTGTTTCTTTTGATATACAACCATCTTTTCATCCCAATCGTACATGCGAACTTCGTAGAGTTTGGAAGTATAGTCACCTACAAATACGAACTGGTACCAGCTCCCTTCGGTCAATGGAACAATAACCGGCAACTCATACTCACTCTGCATAGCCACAGACGCTTCCTTGAGAAGAATGAACCCATCTTTTGAATACAAATCTTTGAGACTATCAACCTGGTGTTGGATAAGCGCATTGCTGCAGGATTCAATTCGGATAACATCACCCTGGGCAAAAGCAGCAGATGCCAGAGATAAGGAGAGCACAAGAAGAAGGTACGGTCGTTTCATAAGGGCTTTTGAATGGTACTGGAATAACATCATAAATTTAAAACGAACTATCCTGATTTCTAAATTTTTGAAAAGGGATTTACCATTAGTAAGTATTTTTTCTAAGGAGTGTTACGCCTCCCATTTTTTAGCCACTCAATCAGTTTTTCGGTGAAAATAAATTGTATTAGCCTGCTGAGTACAAGTAATCACTAATTCATTTATACATACGTGAGAGGGAAGTGTAGTGGTGTAATAGATTATATCCGCTACATCCTTTGCCGATAGGGGAGTGAGGCCATCATAAACTTTTTTGGCAGTTGCTTCATCACCTTTAAATCGGACAATGCCAAACTCCGTGTCGGCTGCTCCCGGCTCAATGTTGGTTACTTTAATGCCGTGGCGCAACAGGTCAATCCGCATTGACTTACTGATCGCATCCACGGCAAACTTGCTGGCGCAATACACATTTCCCTTCTCATACACTTCATTTCCGGCAATAGAGCCAAGATTAATAATGTGACCGACTGAGCCTGTTGCCGCACTATGTTTGATCATGAGTGGGATCACTCCGCGGCTTACATACAGCAGCCCTTTTACGTTCGTGTCGATCATCGTGTCCCAGTCGTCAATATTGGCTTCATCAAAGTAATCGCGTCCAAGAGCAAGGCCGGCATTATTAATTAATACATCGATGCCTTGCCAGTCGTCCGGTATTTTTTTTACGGCATCAAAGACGTTTTCACGATGCCGAACGTCGAAAGGCAACAAATAAACGGCGACATTAAACTGCTTTTCAAGTTTGTATTTTATTTCTTCCAGGCGTTCCTCCCGCCTTCCGTTCAGAATAAGATCATAGCACTCGGACGCAAATTTTTCGCCACAGGCTTTTCCAAAACCAGAGGTTGCTCCAGTGATGAAAACAATTTTAGGCATAGTCGTCAATAGTGAATGGTCAATAGTGAATATAGTTTTTAAGTTCTCACTTAAGCAGACCCGTTAGCAATTTAAAGCATCTTATCATTTTATCGCCAAAAGTTGATAAGTCAATTTTTTTAAGGTAGTTCAGATCATTAGCAATATCAAGAGCCGCATCAATCTTAATTATTGAGCCCCTTGAAATTTCATAATATCTTTTTCTCTCGGCCTCGGATTTTTCGTGAACATCCTTCAGCAATATTGAGATGGACAGATAGCGCCGCTCGTCTTATTTGTGTAACCATGCTATATTTCTCTTCGTCTGGCAATGATTTGCTTAACCGATAACATTCCAATACAAATTCTTTTGAAGCAGTAAAAACTTCGAGCTTTTAAAAGTGAAGAAAGCAACTATTCACCATTGACCATTGACCATTCACTATTTAATGAGGGTGACCGTTCCCTTCCTGAAGAATGGCTTGTCGAGATAATCAATTCCTTTGACGATCCAAACGAACGTGTTGGTGCTTTGCGGCTTCCCGCCGATCTTGCCATCCCATCCTTGTTCGTTCACCGTGGTGTTGAACACTAATTGTCCCCAGCGATTATAGACCCTGAAGTATTCGATACTCTTGATGCCGACGCCGATTGGTCTGAACAGATCATTTACGCCATCATCATTGGGAGTAAAGGCAGTTGGTACAAAAATTTGCGGGTTTGTCTTAAATATTTTTACTGTTATAGATGCAGAGTCAAAGCAATTTTGTTCGTCACCGACTCTCACTGTATACCGGATAGTGTCAATACTTCCATCATAGAAGGCAATAGGATCGGAAATGGTAACGCTGCTCAATGCCGTTGGTGGAGACCATAGATAATTTATTCCTCCGCTGGCATTAAAATGCAATGGTTGACCCACTACGACGGCCGTGTCATTTCCTGCAAACGCATTAACCTTAGGTAATACTCTTACGATCACGGTATCTCTTCCAGGTTTAGGGCATCCCAGGTTGTCAGTGACGGTAAGCACATAAGCGGTGGTCTTTGAAGGCGTCGCAATCGGATTTAAAATAAATGAGCTGCTCAGTGAGCCGGCGGGTGTCCACGTAAACGACGATGCAACCATACTTCCCTGCAATTGTGCTGATGAGTTATAACATATAGTTGTATCTGGTCCCGCATGAGCTACCGGATATGGAATCGTTTTCACCGTTACATTATCTGAAGCGAAGCAATGGCCTATGGTCGCCACAACCTGGTAAGTGGTGGTGGTGTTCGTGGTGGCAACCGGGTTGGCCAGGGTAGCATCATTCATGTTCGCTGATGGTGTCCACAAAAAATGCAAGCCATCACCCGTAGAGTGCAATTGTATGGCATCTCCCTGGCAGATGGTGGTATCGCTATAAGCTTTCAAAGTTACAAAGTCTACGACCCGCACATTCACTGAATCCTTGTTGAGGCAACCATTGTCATCAAGATTTACAAAATACTTTGTCGTCGTTGGAGGATTGACAAGGGGTGTCGCCGTGTTTGCATTTGTGATATTTGTTCCCGGCGTCCAGCTAAAGTTTCCCGCGCCCGACGCCTGCAACTGCAAATTATCGCCGTTGCATATTAACGTATCACGAAACGCAAGGCCGATCGGCGGTTTGTCAATAATGGTAATGGGATTTATTATCGTGTCAATACAGCCCTTACTGCACGTAACAATAAGGCGAACGTTATAAGTGCCAGGCTTAGTAAATGTATAGGTTGGATTCTGTATGTTCGATGTATCGTTTGCCGCAGAAGCATCTCCAAAATCCCAATGCCATGAATTTACAACTCCAAATTGAGTGGTAGTTGCATCCGCAAATTGACTAGATTTGTTTACACAAATACCTTTGCTGCTAAACGCTGGGAAAAAGCCCGGGTATATTTTTTCAATGGTTGATCCCGTGTCGGTACAAGGTTCGCCACGGTTGGTAACCAGCGTTACGGTATATTTTCCTGTATCGGTAAAAACGTGCGTTGGGTTAGCGAGCGTTGAGGTGTCATTTGTTCCGCTGGCCGGATCACCAAAGGTCCAGAAATAAGAGTGGATCAATGATTGGTCCCCGCTGTTTGTGAAGGTTGAAGTATAATTGTCACAGTTAACACCCAATGGCGGCAAGTTTGCCGCTGCTATGGAGCAATCGCCCACTTTTATCTGCAGATCTTTTCTTTGGGTGGCAATTAAAAGTCCATTGCGATATTCATTAACGCAAACCGTCATTACATAAATTCCTGCGTCAGGGGCAATGCCGGTAACCAGGCCTGTCTTTGGGTTGATGGTGACTCCGGATCCCATTGGTTGGTCAGCCGAGAACGGTGACGCATAAGGGACAGATTGATATGGAGGTGCGGCGGGCGGATCAGGCGCCGGCGACGAACTCGTTCCACCGATGTAGGCGTTGCAGAAAGAATAGGACAATGAATCGCTATCCGCATCCATTGCGTTAAAGCTATAAGTAAAGACATTGTGTTGGCAAACAATTACGGTATCAGGACCTACAAAATGAGCGCTGTTGTTGGCAGGGGCTGATGCCAGGGGGTTAGTCCCGGGAATTTCAGCAATGTAGGTGGCGCCTACAGAGCTGGAGGTAAATAAATTATTAATGCCTGCAATTCGGCAACAGCGCTGGTATGTTATGATATATCCGTTGGCGGAGGCGGGAAGCGTTACATTAAAGTCGTAATGACCAACATCATAGTAGACTGGGGGAGGATTCATGATGCATGGCCCCGGAGAAACTAATTGTAAATATTCAATTCTTGATCTCTGTATTGTGTTATTCCAAACCATCGCCCCGGTTAACCTGTCGAAAATAGCTATAGGCGCTGCAGGGTCGAGTGCGGCACCCGTCGAAAAATGATCCCTATAAAGTTTTAAAGTAACCGAGTACGAATAACTACCACCAGATTGGCCAGTTAATGTATAAAATATTTCTCCTCCCGTGATATGGTTAGCTCTGACAGATTGTAAAAGAAGTGATAGAATAATTATTAGGGAGAGACGCTTCATTATTACAGGTTAGGATTAAATCAAGACAGGTTTATTAAGTATTCGTTTAAAATGATTTTGCTTTTTTCGGTCTCCTCGATCATTCCCACATGGCCGGACTCGGCAAGGACATGAAAATACGATATTTCAGGCAGATGGCACAGTTTGAGAAGGTCATTTAGAGGAGCGGCATTGTCGTATTTTCCGGCAATAAAAAGCATGGGAATTTTTAACGTTTTAAGCACGTTTGTGCGGTCAGGTCTTTGCATCATGGCTTCGTAGTAAGAAACGAGTGAGGGAGCGGAAAAGTTGTTTGTTTTTTGGATTAATCCATCGATAAAAAGAGCAATTTCGTCCTTGTGGTTTGGTGAAAATAGATTCGGAATTATGGTTTTGAGAAACTCGTGGGCTCCATTTTTTTTAATGAATTCAATTCCTTTCCTGCGAGCTGCTTTTCTCTCATCACCGTCGGGGTAGGCTGTTGAATGAAATAAACCCAGTCCTTTCAAATATTCAGAATATTTTTCCGCAAAGGCAAGTGAAACATAGCCACCCATGCTGTGGCCAATCATAACGGCCCCTTCCTTCTCCCTCGAAGGGGGAGTGACCCACCCACGAACCTCGCTTTTCGAAGATTCTGTTTTTTCTTGTGTGTTGTTGTTTTGCGCGAAGTCTTTTTGAGTTGCGGTGAACCTCTCCTTTGGAGGGGATTGGGGAGGTCTGATTTCTCTATCGAGTATCACTTTCATTGCTCTGGCCATACCTTCCATGCTCATATCTTCAATTATCTCTGACCTTCCGCTTCCCGGCAGATCGGGCACGATGAATTTAAAGGCCCCCGCCAAGTGTCCAGCAAGTAGAGGCTTCCATAGGTCACCGTCAAAAGGCAAACCATGAAGCAACATAACACCTGGTCCTTCTCCAATGATCCTGTAAAAGATTTTTTTCCCCTCGAAATCGAGTGTTTTTTCAATGACCATGTCCAAATTTTTTATACCGAACTATGCTTCGTAAAAACAATATGCAAATAATGGGTACCTGAGCATTATTCATTACCTGGGGCAACCATATCCAAAAAATCAGTAGCAAAAACAAGAGAAACGCATTTGCAAAAAAATAGTAACGGAGCCAATCCCGTTTTCTGTAAATCAAAAACACGGTTACA
>VBAQ01000352.1 GCA_005883765.1 Bacteroidota bacterium | reverse complement strand
AGCCTGGCAGTAAAACCTTGCTTCGCCATCCACTCGGGTATCGGGTATTTGAAAATTTTTTAACGCGGCTTCCTGGAATGCGATAAAGAACATGCTTCGCGAGTTGCTATCGGCCATTACATTGGTTATGTTAATAGGTTCGCTCATCGCCGCACCCAATTTCATTTTCAGCATAGGCTCCACCTTCACCGCCTCGACCACGCGAAAGCCCTCAACGGTGCCTACAATAACGCTTAGTATTGCTGCCGCTACGGGAGCAGCAACCACACCCACCCAACTTATAACACCAATTGCAGCCGCCTCAGCCGCAGCCACGCCCACTGCACCAGCCGCCATGCCCGCGGTTCCGCCGAATGCAGTATAAAGGCTTGTCAGTGTCACGGCAACCGAAACACCAGCGACCTCGGCTGTCGTTGCTGCCACAGCGACTCCCAATCCACTTGAAACAGCAATGGCCGATGCAGTGGCGGCAATCGCCGCGAGTCCCATTGCCATTCCTGAGGCAAGTGCGTCGGCATTGTTTCCTAAAACCGATTTCAGACCCGCTTTTGTTACGATATCTTCCGGCGGTGTTCGTGTGCCGTACCATTGCGTGAAGTTTAATCCCTTCAACGCGCAATCGGGCGGAGCCTTGTAACCATCCGCCTGGTACGAGCAAGGATCGGCTTTCCATTTCTGATATTCAGTTAAAATACTCTTTGCGGTCCGTACCTTAATGCTCCAGAATAGATTTTCGCACCAGGTTCTCAATGCCATTGCACTTTGAAATGATATGGATGCGTCCACTTTTCTTGAAAGAAATGAGTTTACTACCAGGACACATAGTATCCCGTTCAAACTTGCCCTTGCTGAATTGTCATACGCGACATTGCCAATTATCCCGTCTGCAGTGGCAAGAGGGTTCGGGGTGAACAAAATTTCTGCGGCTTGTAGCGCGTAAGTACCAAAGGCTTTACCGAGATCATCGAGCATGCTGTAATTTCCACTACCCCCTCCCATGAAAACCTGGCTTGCCAAATTTCCATATTTAAGTGCCTGCAGTATTTTGTATTCGTAAATTCCGCGTCGGGGAAAGATAGTTCTGGTATTAAGAGCCGAGATCGCATTCAGCGAGTGGAACACCTCTCCGGCACCATTGACCACCCATGCGTTTCCATCCGGGGTAACTGAAATTTGTGAAGCTCCCCCACTTTGCATTTTCCAGTTGCTCCCATCCCACTGGTAAATGTTCAGATCCATTCCGGTGCACCAAACAGCACCATTTGCACCAACCCCCACATCTTTTACGCTGCCTGGCTTTAAGTCCCAGGTGGATCCGTTGTAGTGAAGAACATTTCCCGTGCTGTTTACTACCCATGGATTGCCCCAGGGATCGACGGCAATTCGAACGGCGCCTCCGGGAACGTTGCTCCAATTCGAACCGCTCCATTTATAAATGTCATAGTCGTTACCAGATTTATTGCGGCCGACCACCCACACACTGCCGTTCGCACCAACAGCAACGTCTGTAGCTTTCCCCGGTTTAATCTCCCAGTCTTTGATGGCAAGATTGTATTTGTAGATGTCGCCATCGCCATTTACTACCCATGCCGCTCCGTCGGGGTCAACCGCAATTCGCAAAGCTCCTCCAGGAATTGACTCCCATAAAGAGCCACTCCATCTGTAGATGTTGCCATTTGTCGCGATGGCCCAAACGGAACCATTTTTCGCAACGGCAATGTCTTGCGCCTTGATACCAGGAACGAATGTCCAATTTTGTGCAAACATGGATTGGCTCAAAAAGAATGAAAGCAAGGAGATAAATATTCGGAGCGCGATTCGGTAAATTGGTTTCATTTCAATTTGATTTTTTTGTTTGAATAATTTTTATGTCTTGACGATCATTGTGTGATCTGTTTTCTTTTGAATCGCTTTGATCCTCTTATCAAACACCCAGATCACAACGGCGATCAGTAACATGGTCAGCAGAATGATCAGGATTATTGAAAGATTTTTCTTCAGCATAGCACATCACAAAGGGATTTTTTTCGACACAGTTAAGTTAACTTCCGCGCCCGGCGGATTTCAAATTTTTCAATTGACAATAAGTGGACAGGCAGTGGACAATAATTGGACAGACAGTTTAAGAGACTGGAAGTGAACTAAGAAAGAAAATTGGCAACTGGCAATGGGCAACTCGCAATGGGCAATTGGCAAAAGATTTTAAGGTGTAATACTCCGGATTTGAAAAGCAGTTTAAATTTTGGCGAGAATTTCTTCGATATTTTTTTCGGGGTCGA
>VBAQ01000156.1 GCA_005883765.1 Bacteroidota bacterium | reverse complement strand
ACAATCGCCAGTATTTTATCTTGAATGATTTTTACCAGGCTGACCTTGATAACTACCAACAAGGCACCGTGCACTTTCAATTACCCGCTTTGTCCGCAGGGATGCATAGTTTGAAAATAAAAGCATGGGATGTTTTGAATAATTCCAGCGAATACACACTGGAATTTACAGTAGCAAAAAATGAAGAGCTTGTATTGAGTCATGTACTTAATTATCCAAACCCGTTCACCACAAAAACACAGTTTTGGTTTGAACATAATCGGCCGGGGCAAAATTTGCAGGTCAAGGTTCAAATATTTACAGTCACCGGCAAGGTGGTCAAAACGATCAAACAAACAATAAACGATGCAGGAAATCGTTCTTCTGAAGTCGAATGGGATGGTCGTGATGAGCAGGGGGATAAATTAGGTCGTGGAGTTTATTTATACCGGCTCACCGTGATCACTCCCGAAGGCAAAAAAAGAGAACGGATTGAAAGATTAGTGGTTTTCTAAATGCCCTCCCAAATCCAATATTTTAAGTTTCAAACTTTTAAAAGCCACTATATTTGCACACCAATATTAAATTCTTACTGATGAGATCAACTGCAATAAGATTTTTTGCTACTTGCCTACTCTTATTTGTTTTCACCCTAACCGTAAATGCCCAGGCCAATCGTTTGAATGTGGTAACGACCGCTGTTCCTTTCTTAAGAATCTCTCCGGATGCAAGAACAGGTGGCATGGGTGATCTGGCACTAGCAACTTCTCCAGACGCCAATTCAGGTTTTTTTAATTTGGCGAAGATCCCCTTCAATGAATCACAAGGCGGCATCGGTGTCACATACACTCCTTGGTTGAAGGATCTTGGATTAAACGATGTATACCTTGCATCGCTTGCAGGATATTATAAATTTGATGAGAACCAGGCTATCAATGCTTCGGTTCGCTATTTCAGTCTCGGCAACATTCAATTCACAGACAATTTAGGAAATGATCTCAACACGTTCCGCCCACGGGAGTTTGGAGTTGACGTTGGTTATTCGCGCAAGTTGTCTGAAAAAATGGGCATAGGCGTAAGCTTAAAATATATTTACTCAAACCTTGCCGGTGGCGCCGCCACCAACGGTTCTAATTATAAGGCTGGGACTGCAGTCGCAGGTGATCTCGGATTTTTTTACGATGGAAAAAATGAGGGAGGCAGTGGTTGGGCTTTTGGCTTGGCCATGACTAACCTGGGTTCAAAGATTGCTTATACAGACAACGCGGATCAAAAAGATTTTATCCCTGCGAACCTGGGTCTCGGAACTACTTACACCAAGGTTATTGACGAGCAAAACAAAATAAGTTTTGGCGTGGATCTTAATAAACTCCTGGTGCCGACTCCGCCGGCAGAGGGTGACCAGGCCGCATTAGATGCATACCGTACAAAAAGTGTAGTAGGTAGTTGGTTCAGCTCTTTTGGTGACGCACCTGGTGGCGCCAGCGAAGAATTAAAAGAAGTCCAGGTTTCTCTTGGAAGTGAATATTGGTACAACAATCAATTTGGGTTTCGCCTGGGATATTTCTATGAGGACAAGACAAAAGGCAATCGCAAATATTTTACGATGGGTGTAAGTGTTAAGTACAACATTTTTGCTTTGCATTTCTCCTACCTGCTGCCTTCAGGCAGCGGTGTAAATCGTAATCCACTATCAAACACGCTTCGCTTCACTTTGCTATTTGATCTGGACGCGCAAAATAATGCTACTGTTTCACCCGAGAACAAATAAAACATAAATGAATTTTGAAACGTCCCAAGCATTTGGGACGTTCTTCTTTTAGATATTTGCTGTAAAAAGAAAAACATGTTCAGGATCGGATCAGGAATGGATTTTCACCAGATGGTTGATGGACGAGAACTATGGATAGGTGGTGTTAAGGTCCCTCATCACAAAGGAGCAACAGGTCATAGTGATGCTGATGTGCTACTTCATGCTGTTTGTGATGCTTTATTGGGAGCCGCCTGCCTCGGCGATATTGGCGTTCATTTTCCGGATACGTCAGATGAGTTTAAGGATATCGATAGCAAAATTCTTTTGAAAAAAACCGTTGAGTTGATCAGGAATGAAAATTTCGATGTGATCAATGTCGACAGTACCGTATGCTTGCAAGAGCCCAAGATCAGCCCTTATGTCGAAGAAATGCAGAAGGTAATCGCAAGCGTGATGAATATTTCTACGAAGGATATTTCTATAAAGGCTACGACGACGGAGAAAATGGGTTTTATTGGTAGGGGAGAAGGAATAGCCGCATACGCGACTGTATTGTTACAAAAAAGATAATCAATTTAATCATTTCAATCAGTGGTCTATCTTTGCCCGCATGTCATCCATTCATGTTAAGATCGTAAACAGGTCCAAGAACCCACTACCACACTATGCAACGGCCGGCTCCTCGGGAATGGATATCAGAGCCGATCTCAATGAATCAATTGCCCTCAGTCCATTTGAAAGAGTTTTGGTGCCTACTGGTTTATTTATTGAATTGCCACAAGGATATGAAGCGCAGATAAGGCCCAGAAGCGGTCTCGCTATAACTCATGGTATCACTTGTCTGAATTCACCAGGGACAATTGATGCAGATTATCGGGGAGAGATCAAAATTATTTTGATCAACCTTTCACAGGAACGGCACATCATTCAGCCGGGTGATCGCATTGCGCAAATGATCATTCAAAAAGCGGAAAGAGCAATATTGTTGCCGGTGAACGAATTGAATGAGACAGAAAGAAACACCGGCGGCTTTGGTCACACCGGCAAACAATAAACCATTATGATTAGAGTATTCTTTATTTTGAGCGTTTTTATTCTCGTGTTTATCTCGTGTAAGCCTACAAAAAAAATACAAACGGCGATCATAAGAAAGGATACAACAGGAACGGCTAGTTTGGATCATGCCAAAGAAGATTCTACCCTGTTTATAAAAAAGACCTACCATGCCGCGCTTGCTAATCATATTGATTACCGCACTTTTTCCGCGAAGCTGAATGTAGACTACATAGACGCAGATGATAAAAAATATAATGTCAATGCCAATCTTCGGATGTATAAGGATAGTGCCATCTGGATATCAGTGAATGCGATCTTTGGTATTGAAGGCTTGCGGGCACTCATTACCAGGGACTCTGTAAAGATCCTGGACAAGCAAAACAAGCTTTACACTGGCAGGAGCATAGAATTCTTACAGGAAGTGAGCGCCTTGCCGGTCGATCTTTCCACTTTACAGGACCTACTTATCGGCAATGCAGTCTTTCTTGACAGCAATATCGTGTCGTATTCAAAATTTGATAACCTGGTTTCTTTATTGAGCATCGGAAAAGTTTTTAAGAACCTTATAACATTAAGCGACGATAACCTGGTACAAAGGATCAAATTGGATGATCTCGATGAATTACGCAACAGGACAGGAGACCTTACGTATGCAGATTACGAAAATAAAAAAGGAATGAATTTTTCCAAGATCCGTAAAATTTCATTCGCCGAAAAGAAGAAATTGGATATCCGGCTTGAGTTTAAGCAGTACAATTTTAATGAGGACTTAACATTTCCATTCTCGATTCCTAAAAATTACAAAACAAATTAGACCGATAAAATTTAATTTGCATGGGGTCGTTATTGTCCCTGGCTCATCGTACTAACCCTGTCAAAATTTTTGTCATGAAGAAAGTAGTTTTTCTTATTGTCTTTGTTTTTTCTGGCCTGGCCTACGTTCATGCGCAGGACGACAAGACCCAAATGGAAAAAGAAAGGCAGGAAATTCAGCAGGAACTGGCCGATCTTCAGAAAACTTACAATCAAATTAAGGGTCAGCGGCACGTTACGTTAGGCCAGTTAAATGTTTTGAAAAGAAAAATTGAGGTGCAGGAGAGGTATCTCAATAACATCAATCGTGAGATCCGGTTTCTAAATGATGATATTTATCGCAGCACTCTCGAAATTGCAAGAATGCAAAAGCAGCTTGACACGCTGAAAGCTCAGTATTCGCGCAGTGTTGTGTACGCCTATAAAAACAGGAGCACTTATGATTTTCTCAATTTTATTTTTTCCGCGAATAATTTTAACGATGCACTTAAAAGGATTGCCTATCTGAAATCATATCGTTCATATCGTGAACAGCAAGTGAACAGCATCTTACAAACTCAACAGCAGATAGCAAAAAGAAAGCAGATACAGATAGGGCAAATGCAAGAGAAAAAAATGGCGATGCAAAACCAGGCTAAGCAGGTTGAGGTACTTGAAGGCCAGAAAAAAGAAAAAGACGTCGCAGTAACGGAATTAAAATCAAAAGAAAAAGAAGTAAAAGGTCAGATTGCAGCAAAACAGAAAAGAGATCGCGTTCTTAAGAACTCACTGGCTGCAATTGTGAGACGGGAGATCGAAAGAGCTAAAGAAGAAGCAAGAAAAAATGCCGCGATTACAAAAGCAACACCTACCAGCCCAACCGAAAATGCAACGACGAAGAAAACCACAAGCGTCGCTCCCAGAAGCTATCTTGATCTGAATGCCTCAGATGTAAAATTGAATACAGAGTTTGCAGGTAATAAGGGAAGATTACCCTGGCCGGTTGATAATGGCTTTGTAAGCATTCATTTTGGAAAATACGAAGTAGAAGGAACTCACGGATTGAAAGGCGACAATCCCGGTATTACAATAGCGACACCATCTGCGGGCATGCCAGTCAAATCGGTGTTTGATGGAGAGGTGGCTGGCGTGTACAATATGGGCGATGGGATGGCAGTAACCATTCGACATGGTAAGTATTTTACAACTTATAGTAACCTCACCGGAGTAAGTGTCAGCAAAGGAAGTTCGGTTTCAACCGGCCAGTCAATTGGTCGCGTGGGACAGTCGGATGACGGAACTGGTGGCCAAATTGATTTTATATTGATGATTGAAAGTAAGAATGTAAATCCTGAGCCCTGGTTGAGAAGAAGATAAATTAATCAATGATTGATGAGTTATCAATGACGACTACTCGAGGGTCATCATTCCTTACTTGTTAAAGGAATCGTTCGTAGAGTCTCTCGTACACAGGTACAATATTATTTATGTCGTATTTTTTTGCATGATCCGCCGCTCGCGATTTGAAAGCTTTCAGCACATCATCATTCCTCAAAATTTCCAGGGCCTGGTTCGTCATCGATTCTATATCTTTTACATTGCTCATATAACCTGTCACACCTGGTATAATGATTTCGCTTAACCCGCCAACATTGGTGGAAACAACAGGGACGCCGGCGGCCATTGCTTCCAGTGCAGCAAGACCGAAACTTTCATATTCCGAAGGAAGCAAAAAAAGATCGGCAATGGCGAGGATGTCCTCCATCTGCTCCTGCTTGCCAACGAATTGAACCTGGTCGCAAACTCCAAGCTTGCGGCTTAGCTCCTCAGCCGTCTGCCGCTCGGGGCCGTCTCCGACAAATAAAAGTTTTGAGGGCAATTCTTTATTCACGTTGTAAAAAACTTGAACCACATCCTGCACTCTTTTAATTTTTCTGAAATTAGAAGCATGCAGTAGAATTCTTTCACCATTGGGTGCAATGACTTTCCGGAAGGCATCAATTGGCTTTCGTGTAAATCGTTTTACGTCCACAAAGTTGAAAATGACCTCTATCTCTTTTTCGATTTTGAAAGTTTTATAGGTTTCATCACGCAGGTTTTGTGACACAGCCGTGATGGCGTCGCTCTGATTGATTGAAAAAGCAACAACAGGAGCGTACATCTTATCTCTCCCGACGAGAGTAATATCTGTGCCATGAAGAGTAGTCACCACAGGAATTATTTTATTCTCCTTCTTCAATATTTGCTTTGCAACAAAAGCAGCCGACGCGTGAGGAATTGCATAATGAACATGAAGAAGGTCAAGGTTGTTATTCCGGATCACATCTACCATCGTGCTAGCCAGTGCGGTTTCATACGGAGGATAATCAAAAAGGGGATAAGGAGGAACCTGCACTTCGTGATAAAAAATGTTAGGAATAAAACCATTCAACCTCACTGGTTGCTGGTAAGTAATAAAATGTACCTGGTGATTTTTTTGCGCCAATGCCTTTCCTAATTCTGTGGCTAAAACGCCGCTTCCGCCAAACGTAGGATAACAAACGATTCCAATTCTCATACATATATTTTAAAAAGGATAACAAAACTAAGACAAAAGGAATGAAAGGAATGAAAGGACAAGACTATTCAACCCTTTCATCAAAATATAACGTTTATCTTTTTCATCCTTCCTATCTTAGTTTAAAATTGGGTAATATGAGAAAACCCGGGCTTAGCTTTTTTGCTTTTTTTATTTGCATCTGTGTTTTTGGTCAGAATGAAGATTCGTTAATGATCCGTCGCATTGCCGACGAAATTCTTTTGCACAGCAGGGCATATGATAATCTTCATGATCTCACTAAGAACATAGGCGGGCGCTTAACTGCCTCGCCACAATTCTACAAAGCGGAACAATGGGGCTTAAGAGTTCTGCAACAGAGTGGCGCGGATAAAACGTGGTTACAGGAATGCATGGTTCCTCATTGGGTTAGAGGTGGCGAGGATAAGGCTGAGGCTAAGATTAAGAATTCAACCACAAAGAAACTTGATGTCATTGCTCTCGGAAACTCACTTGGCACCGGCGCGAAAGGAATAACAGCCGACGTGATAGAAGTGAGATCATTTGATGACCTTGAAACAAAAAAAGATTCGATAAAAGGAAGAATTGTCTTTTATAATTACAAATTCAATCCCCGATTTATTGGCGTGTTCCAGGCCTATGGCGATGCCGTAAAATACAGAAGCACTGGTCCCAGCAGGGCCGCAAAGTATGGAGCTCTTGCGGTGATCGTCAGAAGTATGAGTGAAAGCACAGACAACAACCCGCATACGGGTGCGCTGACTTATGATACCACTTTACCAGAAATTCCGGCTGTTGCAATTGGCCTCAAAGATGCAGATTGGTTGAGCGCCACCATTTCCAATCAACACGTCCAGGTGTATTTTAAAACAGGTGGAAGATTTTTTCCCGATACAATTGGTCATAACGTGATAGGTGAACTGACCGGGACAGAATTCCCTGACCAATTCATTACTATTGGCGGTCATTTGGATAGTTGGGATCCTGCAGAGGGTGCGCATGATGATGGCGCCGGCATTGTGCATACGATTGAAATACTTCGCACATTCAAAGCTCTCGGCTATAAACCAAAACACACCATTCGCTTTGTTTTATTTGCGAACGAGGAAAATGGTTTACGCGGAGGAACAAAATATGGCGATGAAGCGAAAGCAAAAAATGAAAAACATGTTTTCGCTTTGGAAAGCGATGGTGGCGGATTTACGCCGCGCAGCTATAGTTTTGGAGGAACGCCAGAACAATTAAAGAAAGTGCAGCGCTGGATACCCCTTTTGTATCCATATGGTGTGTATGAAATCACTGGTGGCGGCGGTGGCGCAGATATTGGTCCTCTGAACAAAGCGCTGAATACGCCTGTAGCCGAACTTGCTCCCGATTCTCAGCGCTATTTCGATTACCATCATGCACGCAATGATGTTTTTGAAAATGTGAACAAGCGAGAGCTTGAACTGGGTGTCGTGAATATGGCTGCGTTAATTTATTTGATTGACAAGTATGGATTATAGGAAGATTATTGAATTATTGATTACTAATTATTTAGGATGATACTTAAAAAAGTAATCAGTAATTAATGATCAATAATCACTTCAATAGACTTGAAGTAGCCGCGTGAACTATTGCAAAAGGAAATGACTCCACGATCTTCTGCATTTGTTTTTTTATTTCTCCATTGGACAGATTTCCGATACTCCCTTCATGAGGCCCCCTCCCAACCTTCTCCAACAGGGGAGGAGTAAAAGAACCGTCTTCAACTTTTTGTGCTACTAGTTTGTACGCATCGCGAAACGGAATGCCTTGCATCACCAGTTTGTTTACTTCATCCACGGTAAAAATGTACTTGTATTTATCATCTTTAAGAATATCTTTTTTGATCTCGATGTTTGATAACATCAACCCTGCCATTTCAATGCAATCTTTCAGTACATGAAATGCCGGGAACAAATGTTCTTTTAGTAGCTGCAGGTCACGATGATATCCTGATGGGAGATTAGTGGTCATCAACATGATTTCATTGGGTAGTGATTTTATGCGGTTACAATGTGAGCGGATCAGTTCAAACACGTCCGGATTTTTTTTGTGCGGCATGATGCTGCTCCCTGTCGTCAACTCTGCAGGAAAAGAAATAAAATCAAAATTCTGATTTAAATAGAGGCACGCATCCATAGAAAGCTTAGCAAGCGTATCCGCAACATTTGCTAAAGCCATCGCTACGATCCTTTCCGTTTTACCTCTGCTCATTTGCGCATAAACTACATTATAATTTAAATTGTCAAAACCCAGGAGTTTTGTGGTGAGGGTCCTGTCGATAGGAAACGAAGAGCCATAGCCGGCCGCAGAACCCAATGGATTTTTATTGACGACATCATAAGCAGCTTTCAAAGTAACCACGTCATCGACCAAACTTTCAGCATAAGCCCCAAACCATAAGCCAAATGACGAGGGCATAGCCAGTTGCAAGTGTGTATAGCCCGGCAGCAAATGATCTCTATATTTATCGCTTTGGGACTGCAGCAATTCAAAAAAAACCTGGATCGTCTTCACCAGTTCTTCTAACTCACTTCTGAGAAAGAGTTTTATGTCGACCAACACCTGGTCATTCCTGCTTCTTGCACTATGGATTTTCTTTCCAACATCGCCGAGTTTTTGCGTGAGCATGAACTCAACCTGGGAATGAATGTCCTCAACTCCGTTGTCAATGGCGAATTGGGAATTGTGAATAGAGCTATAAATATTTTTCAGCTCCTTCATGATTTGCGCTGCTTCTTCTTTTGTCAATAATTTTACTTCGGCCAGCATAGTGGCATGGGCAATAGAACCCAGAACGTCAAAAGGAGCTAGCTGCAAATCAAATTCAAGATCCCTCCCGACCGTGAATTGTTCCACTTCGTGTAATGATTCGGTATTTTTTTGCCAGAGTTTCATAAGAATGTTTCCAGTTACAAGTTGCCAGTTCCCGGTGAAGAAAAATCATTCCAATTATCTTCAACCCATTGAAGAAATTTATTTATGCGTTTACTTAATGTATCGTATCGGCTTCGCCAATCATCATATTTGATTTTATCTTTTAAAGATTCTGTTTCGTATAAAAAATCAAGATGAAGTATAGTTTCATCACATTCTGCTTGCGAGTAAACGAGATACTTGATAAATTCTGCCTTATATCTTTTTCTTCCATAACCTTCAACGATCATTGCAGTCACTGATTTGGATGACCTTCTAATTTGACTACCTTCTTCATAAAGTTCAAATTTTGGCAACATTAAAGTCATTCTATGAATCTCGATGGCGGGTTTCTTGGAATCGTTGTAAATATCAAGCTCTCTGTAACTTTTCATTCGATCTAATTTTACCGGAAACTGGAAACCGGGAACTTTCTTATACGATATGACCTAATAACCTTATATACAACTCAATCCCTTCTTTTATTTCATCAATATAAATATACTCATCTGCTACGTGACTCCTTGCAGAATCTCCCGGACCCATCTTCAATGCAGGAAACGACATCAATGCTTTGTCTGATGTAGTTGGGGACCCGTAATAACTTCTGCCCAAAGCCCTTCCAGCTTTTACCAGTTGATGATCCAGCGCGATAGAGGAAGAACGAAGTCTTGTGCTCCTGGGCCTGATTTCACTCTTTACATGACCATGTATCGTGGCGAGCACTTCTTCAAATGTGTAAAGTTCATTGACCCTGGTGTCAACGACAAATTTGCATTGAGAAGGAACTACGTTATGGGCTTTGTTTTCCGTTTCTATTACTGTCACGCTCATTTTTACAGGTCCGAGCAATGATGAAACTTTGGGAAACCGGTAGCTTTCTAACCATTCAATATCCTTTAGAGCTTTGTAAATAGAATTCTCTCCCTCGTCCCTCGCCGCGTGGCCTGCTTTGCCATTAGCCACACAATCCAGCACCATCAATCCTCTTTCGGCAACAGCCATTTGCATTTCAGTCGGTTCCCCTACGATACCACATTCTATCTTCCCCAGGTGAGGGAGCAGGGCTTCTATGCCATTGTTCCCCGATATTTCTTCCTCGGCTGTCGCTGCCATTATCAAGTTATATTTCAGACCAGGCTCTGAATTGTAATAGAGAAATGTTGCTATCAACGAAACCAGTGCCCCTCCTGCGTCATTACTTCCCAGGCCAAATAATTTTCCATCACTCTCCAGGGGAGAAAAAGGATCGAGTGCATATCCCTTATTTGGTTTTACGGTGTCGTGATGTGAGTTGAGCAGGATCGTCGGTTTGGTTTCGTCATAAAATTTATTTCTTGCCCAGATATTATTTAGATGAACTCTTGTTTTGACTCCTTTTTTTTCCAGGAATTGTTCAATGAGGTCCGCGGTATTGTCTTCTTCTTTACTAAAAGAAGGAATGGCTATTAACTGTTTTAGTAAACCAATAGCATCGGTTTGCAATATTGAGATCTGTTCATTACCCATTGACAATATTTGTTCCGGACCGGCCACTGATCAGATCTTTTAATTGTTCCGCCTTGCCTATGGTTACTTTTTTTACTCCATTGTTCAATGCCGCAAAAGCGTTGTCCAGTTTCGGTATCATGCCGGCAAATATTTTTTCTTTTGATCTGAGTTGTTGATACAAAGATGGATCGATTGTCGCGATCACTGTCTTATCATTATTCGCATCAAGCAATACACCGCTTTTTTCAAATGAGTAAATCAAATGGACATCAAAATCAGGGCTCATAGCGTTGGCAATTTCCTGCGCAACAGTATCTGCATTTGTATTCAGTAACTGTCCCTCCTGGTTGTGGGTGAGCGAAGCGACCACAACTGACAAGTTCTGATTTAAAAGTGTCGTTAACAGGTTCACATTAACAGCATCTACGTCACCGACAAATCCGTAATCAATTACGGGGTGATTTCTTTTGTGGGCCAGGATCAGATCGCCGTCCGCACCACACAATCCAATTGCGTTGCAATGATTGGCCTGGAGCTGCGCAACGATATTCTTATTGA
This sequence comes from Bacteroidota bacterium, assembly GCA_005883765.1. Classification (GTDB taxonomy): domain Bacteria; phylum Bacteroidota; class Bacteroidia; order Chitinophagales; family Chitinophagaceae; genus VBAU01. The sequence continues at coordinate 27,732 of VBAQ01000156.1, read as the reverse complement.
TATACCCGGCATATACCATCGTTACTATTTTCAGAGTTTCAGCATCCGTAATTCTTCTGCCATCAACCAGCTTTTGTTCGACACCTAATTTTTCGGCAAGCTGTGTGGCCAATCTGCCTCCGCCATGTACCAATATTTTCTTTACGTCGCCCCTTCCGGGTGGTGGAGCTTGAATGTTGGCAAAATCTTTTAAAAATGAAGAAAGTTTTATTTCATCATCAACAATATTTCCCCCGATCTTAATTACATAAAGTGTTTCTCTGCCCCCATCCCCTAAAGGGGAGCCTCGCAACACCCTGATGGTTTCATCAATTTTTTTTAAAACTTCTTTACTGTTTTTATAAACCACTTCATTACTAAACCTAAGAACTTTTAAGCCAAGAGAAAAAAGCGTCCTTTCTCTGGCAACATCATTTTTTTTAACTTCTTCAACATCATGAATGTCGCCGTCTATTTCAATAACAAGTTTTAGAGCATGGCAATAAAAGTCTACAATGAAATTGGAAACAGGATGTTGTCTTCTGAATTTTAGTTTCCATTCATTGATATGAATATGCTGCCAAATAATTTTTTCAGCAGAGGTCATTTTCTTTCGAAGCTCCTCAGCTTTTTTGAAAATTATTGGGCTGGCTCCATAGAACATATTTTCCTTCATGACGCTATCAATATAATGAATCTTCGAAAACACCCCTTTAGGGGAGGGGGGCCAATATTTCTGATAAAACGGCTTGTGCCGCCCAAACCCTGTTTGCTGCTTCTTCGGTTACCAGGCTATTCGAATTATCGAGGATCTCATCACTCAATTCCACATTTCTTCGAACAGGCAGGCAATGCATCACCTTGGCACTATTTGTAAGTTTTAATTTGCTATTGGTGAGCATCCACCCTGGGTCGTTACAATAAATTTTTCCATAGTCGGTATAAGTGCTCCAGTTCTTTACATAAACGAAATCTGCAGCCTTCAGAGCTTCATCCTGGTTGTGTGTGATCGTGGCACCATTTGTAAATTCCCTGTTTAGTTCATAATCTTCCGGATGTGTGATCACAAAGTCAGCTTTACCCCATGTATTAATCCATTGAGCAAAACTATTAGCCACACATTGCGGCAAGGGTTTCACATGGGGCGCCCATGTAAGAACGATTTTTGGTCTTTGATTTTTGACACGATCCCGATAACTATCGGGTTTTGACTTTTGTATTTCCTCGGTAATTGTCATTACATCGGTCAGGCTTTGCAACGGATGAAGCGTTGCACTTTCCAGGCTTACAACCGGGATGCCGGCATATTTCACAAATTGTTTTATGAATAATTCACTGTAATCATCTTCACGATTTTTGAGAGAAGGAAAAGTTCGAATGGCAAGAATGTCGAAGTATTTTCCCATGATCGGGGCGGCATCTTTTACATGCTCTGCCGTTTTGCCGCTCATGATGGCCTCGTCTTCGAATTCCAAAGCCCAGCCTTCGCTGCCCACATTAAAAACAATAACATCCATTCCCAAATTCTGCGCAGCAATCTGCGTACTCAGCCTCGTGCGCATGCTCGGATTCAGAAACAGGCAACCGATCCGTTTATTCTCACCAAGCTTTTTATCCTTTAACGGATCAGACTTGTAATCGAGCGCCTTGCTAACTAAAGCGTCTATATCTGATACATCATGAACGGAAATGAACTGTTTCAATCTTGGTGTATTTTTTTGTTGCCAGTCCCGACCGAAATCGGGATGCTACTATTTGGCTTCTGTGGCCGGATGATCGATCTCCACAAACCGTGAGCAATTCTTTAGAGAGTCCTTGCAGGTACCTCAACACTTTGTCCGCTATTGAGTAATTGGATTTCTTCTTTCAATGCCTCAATAAAATCTTCGGCATCTCTTTTCTTCAATGCAAGTGAGGGTAACAACCTTATCACGTTGGGTTTGGATTCGCCTGTAAAAATTTTTTGATTCCACAATAAATTTTTTCTGAGATCCTTTAATTCTTCGGTAACGTCAAACCCGATCATTAAACCGCGACCCCTGACTCTTTTCAGCTCAGGAATGTTGTCTAATTCATCTTTTAAATATTTTCCAACCATCACTGCATTGCCCATCAGTTTTTCTTCTTCGATCACCTCCAGCACAGCGAGAGCTGCGGCGCAGGCCAGGTGATTGCCGCCAAAGGTTGTTCCCAACTGGAAATGCTTTGGCTTGATGTGAGGAGCGATGATGATCCCTGCCACGGGAAATCCATTACCCATCCCTTTGGCCATAGTATATATGTCAGCGTTCACTCCCGCAAAATCATGACTGAAAAATTTACCACTTCTTCCGTAACCGCATTGAATGCCATCGGCAATGTATACAGCGCCATATTCATCACACAACTCCCTGATCTTTCTTAGAAAATCTTCCTCAGCTACATTAATTCCACCAACACCCTGTATACCTTCAATGATGACCGATGAAATTTCTTTTCCATTTTGAGCAAAACAATTTTCCAATGCCTGCTCATCATTGAAAGGAAGAAAAATCACATTGTCTGTCTCATTTACCGGGGCAATATAATTTTTATTATCAGTTGCCGACACCGCCAGGGAAGTTCTGCCGTGAAATGCTTTGCTGAATGCGATCACTTTTTTCCTTCCGTTGTGAAATGAGGCGAGCTTGAGCGCATTCTCATTTGCCTCGGCACCCGAATTACAAAGGAAAAGCTGGTAGTCTTCCTTGCCGGAAATTTTCCCGAGTTTTTCGGCCAATTGCTGTTGTAAAGGAATTCTTATTGAGTTAGAATAGAAAGCAATTTTCTCAAGCTGGTCCTCCATTCGCTGCACCCAATGCGGATGCGTATGCCCGATGCTGATCACCGCGTGCCCACCATAAAGATCGAGGTACTGATCTCCCTTATCATCCCAAACGTAGGAGCCCTTTGCTTTTACAATCGTGATATCATTTATCGGGTACACATCAAATAAGTTCATATAAATGGTTTTAGGTTTAGGCTTTAAGATTTAGAGTTATCGTTGTCATCTTTCAAAAATAGTTTGCTTTTAAATTTAATCCTGCACATTCATCGATTCCGAACATTAAGTTCATATTTTGTACAGCTTGTCCACTGGCACCCTTTAACAGGTTATCAATCGCTGAATGGATAACAAGTTTTGTTCCTACTTTTTCTAATCGTATCACACATTTATTCGTGTTCACTACCTGTTTTAAAAAAATAATATCCTGGCTTAAGAATGTAAATGGATGATCTGCATAAAACTCTTCATATAGACGAACCACTTTTTCGATTTTCCAAGTACATGTTATTTGTGAGCTGACGAAGATCCCACGCGTAAAATCTCCTCGCCAGGGAATAAAACTTAAGTCGATGTTTCCTTTCGGCTGAAGCTGTTTTAATGATTCGCCAATTTCTGCTAAATGTTGATGGGTAAGTGTTTTATAAGCCTGAATATTATTCGCTCTCCAGCTAAAATGCGAGGTGACCGTCAGCCCCTGCCCGGCACCCGTTGACCCTGTAATTCCCGTCGTATATACATCTTCTAATAGCCCGGCTTTTGCCAGTGGCAATAGTCCTAGTTGAATGCCTGTAGCAAAGCAACCGGGATTAGCAATGTTTTTTGCCGACCTGATTTTTTCCCTATTCAGCTCCGGCAAGCCATAAATGAAGTTTCGTTTTTCGTATTTAGCGTTACGCAGGCGGAAATCCTGCGAAAGATCGATCACTCTTATCTTACCATCAATCTTATTTTCTTCTAAAAATTCCTTTGCCTCGCCGTGGCCGACACATAAAAACAAAACATCCACATCGTTGGTCAATTCATTGGCAAATTTTAGATCAGTATCTCCAAGTAGATCCTGGTGAACAGTATGTACAGGCTTCCCCGCATTGCTGCGGCTGTGAATAAAAGAAACCGATGTATATGGATGGCGAATCAATAAGCGAATGAGTTCTCCACCCGTATAGCCTGCTCCTCCAACGATGCCCGCTTTAATACTCCTATCTCCTATTGGGGCTTTTGAAATTTTTTCCTTTTTTGAGATTTCACTCATTATTTGGAGCTTGTATTTTAAGATTTGCCTGCGTGCCGGTCAGGCAAGGAATTTTGTTTTTGTATTGCATGCCAAATGGCCGTTTGATTTCCGAATATTTTTGAGAAGCCTCGAACATCGTCACCACTCCAACCTGTATTTATCTCACCATATTTACCAAACTTACTGCTCATCAGGTCATATCTTGACTCCACACCGATAATCTGAAAACGATAGGGCATCAGTTGAACAAATACATTGCCAGTTGCATTTTGTTGTGAACTTTCAAGGAACGCTTCAATATCCCTCATTACTGGATCAAGTATCTGTCCTTCATGCAGCCAATTGCCATAAAACTGTGCCAACTGATCCTTTAAATTTAATTGCCATTTCGTGAGCACATGTTTTTCTAACGCATGGTGTGCTTTTATGATCACCATCGGAGCCGCTGCTTCAAAACCCACTCTGCCTTTGATGCCGATGATCGTATCACCTACATGGACATCTCTGCCGATCCCGAATGGAGCTGCGACAGATTGCACATATTTGACAGCCTCAGAGGGATGTTGAAATTCCTTTCCATCGACCGCTCTCAGCTCACCTCTCTCAAACCCCAACAGCAAGTTCCTGGTCCCGGATTCTGTTACCTGTGTAGGCCATGCCTCTTCGGGCAACATACCCAATGAAGAAAGTGTTTCCTTCCCTCCGACGCTTGTGCCCCACAAACCTTTATTGATCGAATACACCGCCTTGTCAAAATTCATCTCTACGCCCTTGCTTTTTAAATATTCAATCTCCTGCTCACGGGTTAAACCCAGATCCCGGATGGGAGTAATGATCCGTACGCCGGGGATCATGATATGAAAGATCATATCAAATCTAACCTGGTCATTACCAGCGCCGGTGCTACCATGAGCAACTGCATCAGCAGAAAGTTTTTTTGCATGTTCTGCAATATGCAGCGCCTGGCTCAATCGTTCCGCACTTACACTAAGCGGATAGGTATTATTTTTTAGGACATTTCCAAAAACAAGATACTTTATGATGCTATCATAGTACGTCTTAACGGCATCAATGGTAGTATGTGTTTTTACTCCCAGTTTGATTGCATGTGCTTCGATATCTTTCAATTCGTCCTCTGAAAAACCGCCCGTATTCACAATAATGCTGTGTACATCGTAGCCCTTATCTTCACTTAAATACTTTACACAAAATGAAGTATCGAGTCCTCCACTGAAACCCAGCACGACGGTTCCTCCTTTCATGCCTCCATCCGCCGAAGGAAAATATTGGAGAGTATTTGTTATAGGACGCATCAATGTATCTGGTTAAAATTTTTGTGAAGTTACGGAAGGCACAAACCTATAAATTGAATAAATGAAACAGGAACGATTTTGGTTTTGAGTTGCCATTTCCCGTCCCATTGTTTTCTTTTTTCTTAAACAATTTCCACTGCTTGAGGCGCAACAACCTCTCAAACCCTTTTTTATTTTTCTCAAAAAACTCCTTTGTTTCTTCGGGTTTGTAATGATCTTTTGGATCATACAGCATAGCAGTGCAAAAACAGTTTTGCCGCTCCTTGCTCATTAAGGTTTCATAATTCACACAGCTTTTACATCCCTCCCAAAACGCATCATCCTGCGTAAGTTCTGAATAGGTAACAGGCTCATAGCCTAGGTCGGAATTGATCTTCATTACAGCAAGACCGGTAGTGAGTCCGAAGATCTTGGCATCCGGATACTTTTCCCTGGAAAGATTGAATATTTTATGTTTGATCGATTTTGCCACCCCACTTTTTCGATAAGCAGGAGCTACTATCAATCCCGAGTTGGCTACATACTCTCCGTGGCTCCAGTTTTCGATATAGCAAAAGCCAACCCACTCGCCACTTGTGGTGACAGCGATAACCGCTTTGCCCTGTTCCATTTTTTCAGCGACATATTCCGGAGGACGACGCGCGATGCCCGTGCCACGGGCCTTAGCGGATGATTCCATCTCATCCGTTATTGTTTTCGCGTACACTTTATCTTCTGGGGTCGCAACCCTGATAATTATATTTTGAGTGTCCAATGTAAATGAAATTGAGATGTCAGGCGGATAACCAATCCATGTAAAAGAAAATCCTGAAGGAATTTCACTGATAGGGGCCCTGGTTATTGGCTCGTCCTATCAGAACCCAGGTCGGATAAGATAGCGGAAGAGATCGAAGCACACCGAATATACACCTGTTGTGATCGGCGCATGGAATGCAAACTGCTTTGTATGTGTTAAAATATTGTTCACGACGTCAATCTTGCAAAAACCCTGCCTGCACTAGCGCGGGCATGCACAAATGTATAAAATAAATAAAGTTATTGTCAAGTTTTTTTGTTAAGAAAACGAGTGTTAGCCGAAGATTATTTTTTATGTTACGAGCTTTTTAGACTCCTATTTAACTTTCGTTGCGTCGTCCCAAACGAACTCCCTCGGAGCACCCTCGTACATTCTGTATTTCTATTCAGCGAGAATCAAAAAAATCGCCGGTCGTTTATGAATATCAATTTTCTCATTCTTATCAGAAAGAAATCCTTTCAACCATTGAGCAATTCTTTTTGTTTTTATCCATTCATTTTTTCCCGTAAGATCAACGGCTATACACAATTTAGTTGCCGGCTTGCAGGTTTTTAATATAGATTCAACAAGCTGGTTATTTCGGTAAGGAGTTTCAATGAAGATTTGTGTGCAATTTTTTTTCAGTGATTCCAATTCAATTTCTTTGATTTTCTTCATCCGTTTGCTTGCATCGACAGGCAAATAGCCCACGAACTGAAATTGTTGACCATTCATGCCACTTGCCATTAATGCAAGTAAAATAGAACTGGGCCCTACCAATGGTTTAACCACCACGTTCATTTCATGAGCAATAGCAACCAGTGCTTGTCCGGGGTCAGCAACGCCTGGGCAACCTGCCTCACTCATGATGCCTATATTTTTTCCTTGTTTTATTTTTTGTTTGAACGTGTCAGACACCTTTAAGGTGTCAGACACAGTGTGCCATTCGTAATTATCGATCACAATGTCCTGGCCCGGCAGGCAGTCTTTCCAGAGCTTTTTCAGGTAACGTCGTGCTGTTCGTTCGTTCTCCACAAAAAAAACCTGGCAATCTTTTATCGCTTCGGTTATGTAAGAAGGAATAGTTTGGGTAGCGTCGTCATCAAGTAAGGAAGGAATGAGATAAACAGTATTCCTCGGCTGGCTCATGCTTAATTTTTTTAAGTGATCTGTTTCAAAATGACATCACAGCATTGCAGAAAGCACGTAAACCTGGTTTGGGGTCTAATCGGGGTTCACCTTATACAAACTCAGCGTTGCGGCAACAACTGCATAAGCCGGTGCGAACACCCAACCCACGAACACAAATGCATGCAAACTGTAAAACACCAATCCATTGCCGATAGCGAGTCCACGATGATGACTGATGTAGTCAATACTTTTCGACGCAGGCAGCTTGTGTCGCTCGCAACTGTAATCGATCATAGAAAAGCCATAGTAATAGCATTCGGTAAATAAAGCGATCAGTGGAGTGATCCACCCAAACAAGGGAACGAGGCTTAATAATAGAAGTCCCACCAGGTAAACGGTTTGCCAAACAGTATTTCTCAATGCCAGCTTGGTTCCCCTCCAGCAATCTTTTATCAATTGTCTAAAATTGAAAGGAAAATCCTTTCCTTCAATGATCGATTCTGTTTTTTCACTCAGGTAAGCAAAGACGGGTGAACCGACGATCAGCCAGAGATATTTGAATAAGGAAAAATAGAATAGCATGAGTATAAGCCAGAGAATGATCCCCGCAAATGTGAAAAAGAAACCAAGCCAGCTGTTTTGAAATTTTTGTATCCAGTTGCCAAGACCTGTTGACACGGTAAGATAGTCTATAACCGCCGTAGCAGATTTGCTAAAAAAATACATGCTGGCTCCAAAGAGAAAGGCATAAATAATTCCTGGAATGATGATCCATTTCCAGAGTTTGTGTGTTACAATGAAACGATGCGCCTCGAAATAGGATTGTATCGCTATTACAATTTCTTTGAGCAAGGCCTAAATTTGAGTAAATATAAACAAGGTACAAGAAACCTGCCTACCCCGATAAGCAGGCAAGTTACAAGGCACAGGATTGTCATGAACAAATTGACGTTTTCATTTTATCAAACACAAGATGTCGTGCAGATCGCCAAGGAATTGCTAGGGAAAATTCTTGTCACAAATTGGGAAGGCATTATCACTTCTGGCCGTATTGTAGAATGTGAGGCATATGCCGGCGTAATCGATAAGGCCTCGCACGCGTCAGGGGGAAGAAGGACCGCACGCAATGAAATTATGTACGGCGAAGGCGGATATGCTTATGTTTATCTCTGCTATGGCATCCATCATTTATTTAATGTAGTGACAAACTCGAGAGAAATCCCACACGCTATTCTTATCCGTGCATTGGATCCATTGCAAGGAATCGAGGAAATGCTGCTGCGCACGAATAAAAAAAGATTGGATCAGACTCTTACCCGTGGTCCTGGAAATGTCTCCAAAGCGCTGGGAATTTTTACCAAACACTCGGGCACTTCATTATTGGGCAAAAAAATTTTTATCAGGGATGATGGGCAAAAATTTGGCAAAAAGGAAATTGCCGCTTCACCGCGTATTGGTGTCGATTACGCCGGTAAAGATGCGTTACTGCCTTATCGTTTTTACGTAAAAGGAAACCCTTTTGTGAGTGGGAAGCCGAGGTAAAACCAATTTCGAAATTCGAATTTCGAAATTCGAATTTTTTGAAAAGTTAACTTTCGATTTTCTTTATGGTTTCGATTTCTGCGACATGGCCAAATGCATAATTCATTTTCTTACGATCGAACTCTTTTTCATTATTAGCGATCCAAATGGTGGCAACACCATTCCCGATAAAATTTGTAATGGCTCTCGCTTCGGACATGAATCTGTCTACACCTAACAATAGAGCCAATCCTTCAACCGGAATTACTTTGATGGCCGTGAGAGTGGAAGCGAGCACCAAAAAACCACTGCCCGTAACACCTGCAGCACCTTTGGAGGTGACCATTAAAATGCCTATGATGCTAAGAATTTGGGTAGCGCTCAGGTGCACGTTGAATGCCTGTGCCAAAAAGATCATGCACATAGATAAATAAATGGTCGTGCCATCCAGGTTAAAAGAATAACCGGCAGGAACTACCAGCCCGACAACGGATTTTGTGCAACCCATCCGCTCTAGTTTTTCCATCAGGGAAGGAAGAGCTGCCTCTGAGGAAGATGTTCCGAGCACAACCAACAATTCCTCTTTGATGTAGTTGAGATACTTCAAAATGCTGACGCGGTAGTATCTTAATATCAACCAAAGTGCGCCAAAAATAAATATGATCATGGTGACGTAGACTGTCGCCATCAATTTGGCTAATGGTATTAATGTGCTGATGCCATACTTGCTGATAGTGTAGGCCATTCCCCCGAAGGCACCAATTGGCGCAACCAGCATGATTATGTGCAGTATTTTAAAAACATATTTTGCAAGAAGCTTAAGAAAATTGGCAATTTTTTGGTGATGCTTTGTTCCATTTAAAATAATTCCGGCGATCAATGCGGCAATAAGCACCTGTAGCGTTGAATTGTCTTTTAAGAATTTTAACCAGCTAAATTCTGTATGAGCATACTTTGAAATATCTCCGCCCTTGATATTACTTGTTACAATTCCGTATCCAGGTTTAATAACTAAGGCCACTGCAACACCGATGACCAGCGCAAAAGTTGTAACGATCTCGAAATAAATTACAGCTTTCGCTCCGACACGGCCCACTTTTTTCAGATCTCCCATACTAATAATACCCAAGGTGATTGTCAGAAATATGATCGGGTTGATAAGAAGTTTGACTGCACTGATAAATATTCCCGCAAGGAATTCACTTAGTGTTGAACCGATAGTTATTTCTTGGCCGAGTAATTTTGTCTTTATAGGATTTTTCAATAGAGGTTGTAAGGCAAAAGAAGGAGCGAAATGTCCAACCAGGATCGCAACCGTGATCGCAATCAAAACCCAAAATGTAAGATTGGTGACCAGCTTCTTCATATGTCAAAAATAAAAAAGGGTGCAGAAGCTACCGGACCCTTTTTGACATGCAAGGTTCTCGCTGATCAAAATTTGGGACAGTTCAATTTCTTCGCGTTCGGATCAGTCGGCTTTTTAATATAGATGAGTGAAATTTCCGCACCTCCTCTCATATTGGAGCCGGGTTTGAGGCTGCTCGTGTTGACATCGTAGCTGGCGCCAAAATGCAACTCACCAAACTCCAATCCTATGTAAGGAATTATCGCATCTCCAAACCGGAACCAACTTCCAAGGTAGAGTGTCGTGGGATTATCAATATCTCCGTTAAGATTTAGAGCATAGGCACCACCAATGACTGTGTTATGCGCTTTTGCCTGCATGCTGTGATTAGCGCTAAAATGCAAATAATTGTATTGTCCGAGAGGGATTTTGCCCCCACCTTGCAGTGTGACTCTTGCATTCAGCAAAAAATAAGGGTCGTTCTGGAAAGTTTCTTTAGGTCGATTTATATGATACATGGAAGCTCCGAGGTAGAAGTTGTTATAGCCGTTTGTCGAGCCATTGTATAATATTCCAGCGTTCACATCAAAATAGGAAACGCTCACTCGCTGATTGGGAAAAACTTCAAGCGTCGGTGCGGTAAATCCTGAGGTCGTTAGCTGGTCTTCAAAATAAACTTTGCTCACATCCAGCCGCTTGCTCACGAAGCCGCCCTGGAAACCTGCGCCTATTTGATGGTAACCATCTTCATCAATGGCCTTATGATAGGAGATCGAAAGAGCAGCAGTGTTTGTTTTTAATACTCCATCGCCGGCCTGGTCTGCAAAACCCAATATACCGATACCAAATTGATCGTATTCAGGGATTCGATTTTTTAAAATTCCAGCGTCAAAGGAAGCAGTATAAGTTGTGAAGGCATTGTAAATTGTTGGCCATTGATTTCGATAATTGCCAGCAACCCGGTAAACGCCATCAAATTTTCCGGTAAGTGCAGGATTCAAGGTGAGAGGTGAGGCAAAAAATTGGGAAAAGTTCGGGTCCTGTGCAGACACCCCAATGACGAGAGCTCCACAAACAGTTACGGTTAAAAGCAGTTTTTTCATTTGGGGAAAATATGGAAAGGAAAAATACAACAATTGTAAGAAGTTTTGAAATAAAATCGTTGAAACGGGTGGTTAAAGTTGCCCTCTGAAACGATTGTCAATAGCGAGTTGTGAAGGGAGAACGGGGTTGGCCCAGGACTGATTTGCTGCGGTGAATTGCCGATTGCCAATTCACATTTGCACCTTCACTCCAAATGCAAGATCGCCTGCGTCGCCCAAGCCAGGGACAATATAACCTTTGGCGGTAAGTTCATCATCAATGTCGCCGCACCAGATGGTCACAAAGGGATCTTCTCTTTTTACATATTCGATCCCCACTGTGCAGGCAATGGCCACCACAACGTGTATTGCCTTGGGCCGGCCCTCTTCCTTTAGAAATTGGATTGTTTTTACGAGCGATGATCCTGTTGCCAACATCGGATCTGAGATGATGAGAATGCGATCTTCCATTTCAGGACAAGAGATATACTCAAGACTAATTTTAAATGATCCGTCTTTTTCGTGTTTGCGATATGCTGAAATAAATGCATTGTCCGCCCTATCAAAAAAATTAAGCAGACCCTGGTGTAACGGCAGACCAGCTCGGAGAATAGTCGCCAATACGGGCTCTTCCTTCATCATTTTTGCCTTAGCGATTCCGAGCGGTGTCTGGATCTCTCTTTCTTCAAACGGCAATTGCTTGCTGATCTCGTACGCCGCTACCTCACCGATGCGCTCAAGATTACGCCGAAAACGCATGCGATCCTTTTGAATTTCCGAGTCACGCAATTCAGCTACCCAGTTTGTCACCAGGCTGTGTTGCTCGCTGAGATTGATTATCATGATTTACGATTTGAGATTTATGATTTACGATTTATAGCACCGGTTTTAGGAGAAAGTGAAATCGTCTTCGTAAATCGTAATTCGTAATTTGCTGCGGCAAATCTAAAATCCCCGCCTGACCTCAAAAAATATATTTTTAAATTGTTGTAAGTCGGGCAGGTAAAATCTGCTCCCGATATTATCGGGATTAAAATCTAAAATATTTTTCATGATTTACAGGGCGATCGGCGTAATGAGCGGCAGTTCTCTTGATGGGCTTGACATAGCCTTTGCGGAATTCCAGGAAAATGCCGGTCAATGGTCTTATGAGATCCGTGAAGCCGATTGTTATTCCTACAGCAACGAGTGGATTGAAAAATTAAGAACAGCCACTTCTTTCACGGCCCTGGATTATCAATTGCTTCACGTAGAGTATGGGCACTATATCGGAAAGCAGATAAATAAATTCATTAGCGAAAGAAATCTGCATTACCAGGTCGCTCTCATTTCTTCGCACGGTCATACCAGTTTTCATGTTCCTTCACAAAAAATGACCGCCCAGTTAGGTGATGGAGCAGCCATAGCCGCGGAGACACAATTTCCGGTAGTGACCGATCTGAGAGCTTTGGATCTTGCATTTGGCGGACAAGGCGCGCCAATTGTACCCATCGGAGAAAAATGGCTGCTCGGCGATTATAATTATTTTTTGAATCTCGGCGGTATCGCCAATATCTCCTTCAAGGCGGAGCCATACATTGCCTTCGACGTTTGTTCGGCCAATCGTGTTTTAAATATGCTGGCCAATACCGCGGGAAAAGAATACGACGATCGTGGACAGATGGCGGAGAAGGGAAAGATAAATGAAGACTTACTAAGTGATTTAAACAGCCTGGATTATTATAGACAATCTTACCCTAAATCACTGGCAAATGATTTTGGAACGAATATAGTCTACTCAATGATCCGCGACTCTAAAATCGAAATGCATGATGCCTTAAGAACTTATGTCGAACACATTGTTGTGCAAATCAACAATGCTATTACGAATGCGAACCACTCCATCACAACACCTATCACTCCGCCAACGTTACCCTCCAAACTCCTTGCAACAGGCGGCGGCGCCTTTAATGATTTTCTTGTTCAGCAGTTAAGGGAAGAATTGAATAAACTAAATATTGACGTGATCGTTCCGGAAGAAAATCTTATAAAATATAAGGAAGCAATGATCATGGCTTTTATGGGTGTACTTCGATGGCGGCAGGAATATAATGTGCTTTCCTCTGTAACCGGAGCAATAAGAGATAGCATAGGTGGGGCGTTGTGGATAGGACAGGAGGCTTGAGATCAATTCTTGATTATCCTTAGGACAGATTTTCCAATCTGTACGAAATACATTCCCCGCGGGAGTGACGAAATATTTATGCTGCAGAGGTTACTGCCCAGGTTCTCAACTGGAATATCAATTTTTCTTTGACTGAGGTCAGTAACAATAATATTTCTTGTCGCTTCTACGCCAAAAAAACAGTCGAGGTTGAGGGAATGGGAAAAGCGCTTATTGATTTGTCTGATTCAAAATTGATCGTCTTGACCAACGAATATTCCTGCTCACCAGTAATAGAAGTAAACATTAACCTGTAATAGTATTTTCCAGCTATTACCAGGGCATCATCATAATGGAAAGTGGTTGCAGTCGCAATGGAACTGAGTTGATAAGTCTTGATTTCCTGCCACGTAATCGCATTACGAGAGCGTTGTATAGTTACATTTCTTTCGTCAGAGTAATCCATTTTCCATTCCAGTTTTGCCGTGTTACCCTCTAGTGTGGAATTGAAGTACTCAAGCGTAACGGGCAGTGGTACATTATAGAAGACTGAAATCCGGATGTGATTTATTTCGGCACTGGGAGCGACTCCTATCAGGGAGGTTATCTTTGCAGAAATGGTGACACCAAAATTTGATGCGTTTACATCGCCGGGTGTTAGAGTAGTGCCCCAGAGATCGCCACTGCCTCCATGAGTGTTGTACCCATCTGTACCTGTCCAATCGGAACTGGTAGCTCGGTTCTGGCCTGCTATAGTTCCGGCTTTTATCAGTTTAACCTCGTCATCATCCACCACCGCGGTCGATAATAGACTGCCGGCCCGGCGTTCCAGGTCTATTGCAACTCCACAAATAGTTGCAGTGGAAGGTATGCTGAAATTAAAACCCGTCGCTTTCAGGTAATAACTCTTTTTAGTAAAAATGCCTGCGACGGAAATAGCGTTCGCTCGATTGTTGTCAGATATCTGCGCGTTGGAAGGATTGCTGAAATTATAAACGCCTCCGTTGGTGTTATCTGTTGTAAAGCTTGAACCATTATTTGGCCCCGCCTGGCTGCACTGAGCTTTTAAGATATTGCCATAGGTAAGAAAGAGGAGAATTGCTGAAACAAAAACCTTGATTTGCTTATGCGCAAGGGTAGTGCAAATTTGGTTTTTCAGCTCGGGATAGGACATGGATAGGTTTTTTGGTCTTCCTGAAGTAATAACGTGACGCCCTTGTCTTTAATACGCAAGGACCAAAATTTATAGTGTCTACCAAGAATCATTCAAACGCGGTAAGAGTTTATGCTTACGAGCATGCTGTCGTCTTATAAACCTAAAACAGCCCGCAATTTTGCGTAACCATTTCTGCTAACAGGGACCCTGCCTCCTGATTTTAGAATGGCAATATGATTATCCTTTTCATAGGGATCGATTCGGGTAATCTGTTGCACGTTGACGATATAAGATCGATGCGAGCGGACAAACTGTTGGGGATCTAATGTCTTTTCAAAATGGTTCATGGTTTTATTTTTCAAAAAACTTCCTTCCTGGGTATGGACTTTGACATAGTCATCTGCGGCTTCGAGGAAAAAAATATCCTGCGCCGGGATAATTTTGATCTTGCTCCCCGTCTTTACGACAACGCGCTGGCTTTGAGAAGGTGATTGCGACGCCGTTTCTAAAAGTTCGTTTGTATTTTTTTGTGCACCTCCTGCCTGATCCCTCCATTTTTGAATTGCTTTATCAAATCTTTCCTGGTTAAATGGCTTTAACAAATAATCGATCGCATGCGCTTCAAAGGCCCTGATCGCGTACTCGTCAAACGCCGTAGTAAAAATTACGGCGGGCCGCTCATCTAATAGTTCCAGCATTTCAAAACCATTGATCTTGGGCATTTGAATGTCCAGGAAAATAAGATCAGGTTGATGCTGCTGGATAGCTTTGACTCCTTCAAAACCATCACTGCATTCCTGGACAATTTCAAGCTCAGGATATTTTTGTAAATATTCTCTTATAATGCTTCTTGCCAGCGGTTCATCGTCTACAATAATTATTTTCATTTTTTTACTTTCTTTGAATTCATTTACGCAGTAGCTGCTCTTGAGGCTTCAATTGCCTCTTCCACGGCAGGTATTCTAATAACCACAACAAAAGAATTTTTCTCCTTATTTATTTCAACAAGATCATTTCTTGCAAATAAAAGGTACAGTCGCCTCTTAACCGAATTTAATCCAAACCCCGTTCCCTCGGGCATTTGCATATCAGCATCAAATGGATTCATCACGGCCACTACCAGGTGCTTGTCAATTACTCTTGCTCTCAATAATATCGTTACCTCACCGGTGGTTCCGTATAACCCGAATTTAATTGCGTTTTCCATCAGGGGTTGGACCAAAAGCGCCGGAATTTTCCAGGAAAGCGCCTCCTCTGCAATATCCATTTGTGGTTTAAGGCGATAGCCAAAACGTACTTTCTCAATTTCGAGATATAATTTCAGGTACTCCAACTCATCCGAGAATCTGATAAACAGGTTTTCTTCTTTTCTCATTGTGCCGCGTAAAAAATCAGAAAGTTGTTGTACCATTTTCCGGGCCTCATCCGGTTTTATACTGATGAGCGCATTGATGCTGTTTAGACTATTGAATAAAAAATGCGGCTGCAACTGCTGGCGCAATTTAAAAAGCTCTGCTTCCTTTGAAAGTTTTTCGGCATCGGTCTTTCGTTGATCGGTCTGTTTTTGTTCTTCAGAATTAAACCATACCACGCTTATCAATGCAATGCAACCCAATATCAGCAAACCTATACTTCCCCGCACCGGCATCGAACTTTTTAGAAATTGGCGATAGCCCTCA
Source organism: Bacteroidota bacterium (assembly GCA_005883765.1). Classification (GTDB taxonomy): domain Bacteria; phylum Bacteroidota; class Bacteroidia; order Chitinophagales; family Chitinophagaceae; genus VBAU01. Next base: position 11,568 of record VBAQ01000156.1, on the reverse strand, counting down.
AAATGACCCGCGGCCAGTATCAATAGCCAGTGACTGAATGCAAGCCAGATGCCCATCAGGAATAAGCACCATGCAAGTATATTGACATAACGCTCGCGCCGTGGTGTGTAAAAACGAAGCGTGTTCATAATCAGTAGTGACAGCAGCACTAAGGTGATCGTGCTAATGGAACTGTCGATAAGGGAAGCTTCCCATGGCTGTCCGAACCATTTTAGCATAAGAACAAGATCAGCCAGCACGATAACCCAGCTTATTCCGAAAATGATTCTGAATCTTGTCTGCGATAATGGTGATGAAGCCATTTGATAATGAATAATCGATATCGAACAAGGAACGGCCGGAATAAATTGCAGTCATCATTCCCAACTGGGTCATTCCCTTTCCGATATTCTTTATGCCAACTGCAAAAGATGATGAGTATTCGTAAGTAAAATATTTTCTGCCTTTTGATTTACTATATGGATATAGGCCTCGGCATTGTCTCTCTCCTCAATCCTTGAATATAACTCGGCTCCGTCAATGAGCTCGCTGATCTTATATATCTCGCTAGCATTAATAAACTGCCACTGCACAAGTTGCCGCTTGCGGTTGTAAAAAGTTTCCTGCTCTTTTTTGCCGACATGTTGAGCTTTATTAAATGCTTCCTCTTTTGAGTTTGCGGAAATCAGGCGAAGCTGTTCATCAAATTGCGGAGTGTGCTCACCATCACCGCAAATAATTCGAAATACAAGTTTTGCAAGATACCAGTTCATTATTTTTGGTTTTATACCACCGGAACGAACGCACTAGGACTCGTTACCTGCGGGATTTTTGAATCATTGGTTATAAAGCTGCAGTAACATCAATAACTTTTAATTTCAATTCCCCCAAAAATGGAAGTGCCGTCAAGCACCAGGGTTTTGCCCGGATCAGGTACTGAATTTTGTACGGAGCGTTTATCTTCCACTCCTCCAAAGATGGCCGCCATTTGTGCTTTTACCTGCCAATTTGAGGGGACTATCAATTTTGTGCCGCCAAATATCTGGGTAAGATCGATAGTGACTGTGCCATTGATGTCAGCCTGGGTAAGATCAATTTCGCTGCCACCCATGATGTTTGTTATGTCTCCGCCCTTAAAATTCTTGGAAATAATATTTCTCTTAACGCCTCCAAAAATCGAAGTGCTGTCAATATAATCTTCGCTTGACGCGGGTTGATCAATTTTTTCGTTTATTGCTTCTTCCACCTTTTGATCCGTATATTCCCTCCAATACCGGTGACGACGTGGTCTGAAAATAAAAAACAAACCCAGGAGGATCAGTGCTCCTGGCCAGAGATATTGCCTTAGCATTATTTCGGGAAAAAACTCACTCACTAAAAACACTCCGCCCACCACCATTAATATGAACCAGGCCCCGCCCCGAAAGTTATGCCTGATACCCAGGAAAAAGCCAATTGCGATCAGAAGCATCTGCCAGGTAAATACCCAGGCAGGAATAGGAAAAAGCATTGCTTTAAGAAGAGCGACACCACCGATAACCAATAAAAATATTCCTGTCCATACATTACCACCCCTCGACTGATGCCGTATCATCCATCTATCACGATAGTGTTTTCCTCTCTCTTCAAGTCTTCGGCGCCGTTCTTCTCTCCATCTTCTTCTGTCCTCGCGCCAGTCCCTGCTCTCATCTGGTTTATCTTGAAAATCCATTTTTTAATTTTTATCAAAAATACAATGATGACTGGCAACCGGTCAAGGGTCGATAGGCTGTAAAACAAGGAAAGTCGGTGAACGGCAGAAATATAGGGGTGAAAAGAAAAAGTAGATCAGGATTTTAGTCTAAGAGAGACCCAAAGGTAGAAAGGATGGTGACTTGCTAAGAAAGTGACGTTGCCCAGTCCACGTCAAACTCATCTTTGCTGCCTTTAGTACATGTAAAAAGAAAAGGAGTGATCACGGGGACATGAATGTATCCAAAATCTTCAAAGTCATCGCTCATGAAGATCACTTCAACATTCACCGTCGTATAGGTTTCCGTGGAACTGTGGTCAATAGTTTCCAAAATGTTAGGGATTACAACTTCCGAAGTTTTCATCTCAGCACGATTTCCTGCCAGTTTCTCCAGTAACATTTCCGGGATGTCCAGTTTGCTAAATACTGTTGTTATATATGTAGTAGAGTTTTGCATGACAAAGTCTTTTAAGCCTATTGAACGATCTGTTAACATCAATTGGACGATAATTTTATTTTCCGATTTAATACAGATATGTTAAAAGAAAAACTGTGCCAAACAAAAAATTAAAGAATTGTACGTTTGCTTGAAGTTTCTGAATCAATATTTAACAAGGGAAATTTTAATTCACGAGCTCAAATTTATCGCCATCGAATAACCCCAGGTCGCTGAGCTTTAAGTGTGGAATTACCAACAGGGCCATAAATGAAAGGGTCATAAAGGGAGCCGACAAAGTGCAGCCCGCATATTTAGCAGCCTTATCAATAAGAGAATATTGTTCAGCAACTTTATAGCCATCAGCGTCGCTCATTAACCCTGCCACAGGTAAGGGGACGATCATCTGCGTATCATCGCTCACAAAACTTACACCGCCTTTGTGTTCAATCACCATGTTCACAGCTTCGCAAATATTTTCATCATCCACACCCACAGCGACAATGTTATGACTATCATGAGCGACAGAGGAAGCCAACGCGCCGGCTTTCAATCCAAAATTCTTAATGAATGCCTTTGCCACGGGAGCGTCTTTGTAGCGATTTACAACTACGATCTTCAAAATATCCTGGTCAGTATCGCTCATCACACTGCCTTTTTCTAATACCGGCTTAAAACTTGTTTTGTTTGTAATGAGTTGCCCATCCAATGCTTCAATTGCGATGGCTTGTAAGGTATTTTTATCGTCTGACCACCGCGAATTCGAAATTGATTTTCCTTGATCGCTGATTCCTTTCACCTCAAAATCTTTAATATTCTTCTTGTTGCATGAAAAATTGTTTATCAGTTTTCGTCCTTGACCTTTGTACCGAAAGCTTTCGGGAATTGACTTCCCATTCTCAGCAACTAACTCTCCATTAATATAAGTTTGCAACACTCCAAAGTTTTTGAGATCGTTTACGACGATAAGATCAGCCGCATCCCCTTCTCTCAATAATCCAACTTTCATTTTATAATGATGAACGGGATTCACGCAAGCTGCCCGCAACACTTTAAAAAGATCAATGCCTCTGGCCACCGCCCTTGAACAAAGTTGGTTGATATGGCCTTCTACCAGGCTATCAGGATGTTTATCGTCACTACAAAACATCATCTGGTTGGGATACTCATGAAGAAGATCGATGAGAGCCTCAAAATTTTTTGCAGCACTCCCTTCGCGTATGATGATCTTCATTCCATTTTGCAATTTATCCAACGCTTCCTCTTTTGAAAAACACTCATGATCGGTGGTAATGCCGGCGGCGATATATTTTTTTGCATCATCTCCTCTGAGCCCGGGTGCGTGGCCATCAACTGGCTTTAGTAGATGATGAGCTGCGGCAATTTTTTTCATCACCTCTTCATCTTCATTCAAGACACCTGGAAAATTCATCATCTCACTTAAGTAATAGATGTCATCACTTTGGAGTAATTTTCTTACAGCGTCGGAATCCAATGATGCTCCTGCAGTTTCAAATCGAGTTGCCGGTACGCAACTCGGAGCTCCAAAATGAAATTTGAAAGGAACCGTTTTGCCGTTTCTGATCATAAATTCCACTCCTTCGATGCCGCATACATTAGCAATTTCATGTGGATCGCTGACCGTGGCAACCGTGCCATGAATAACGGCAAGCCTGGCAAATTCTGAGGGCACGAGCATAGAACTTTCAATGTGCACATGAGCATCTATAAAACCCGGCAGAATGTAGGCACCCTCCAGCTCCCCCAACGGGGGAGGGACCGCAGCACCGGCCTCGCCTGTCGAAGAGACTGAATTTTCTATTGGTGGAATTCCAGTGGGATTTTCTTTAATTGATTTTATCTTTCCATTCTCAACACTTATCTCAGCCGCGTAAATTTTTTTTTGATGAATGTCAACAAGTTTACCTGTGATCGTGCTCATAAATAAGATTTGCTTCGAGAAACCTAAATTCAATAATTTTAAATATCCATTCACCCCAAAACCAAAGCAGCAATGAAATTACCAAAAGCGATCATTACCTCTTGCATTTTGTTGTGTTTTATCAAGGCTTCCGCTCAGACCGCGGAAGAGATCGTTGACAAGCATATTAATGCCATTGGAGGCAAGGATGCCTGGAAGAAAGTCAATACCATAAAACAACATGTTTAACGGAACGGAAGTGAATGTAGAATCGATCACAGCTCACGATAAAGGTTCGCGACAAACTATTACTTTCGGAGGATTGTCGGGCTACACCATTTATACTCCATCTGCAGGATATAATTTTTATCCCTGGCAGGGGCATCTTAAACCAGAGGCTATCACGCCTGAGGAATTGAAAGAAAATGAAGACAACATGGATGCGCAGGGTCCCTTGATCGATTACAAAGAAAAAGGCCACACGATTGAGTACGTTGGTATGGATGATTTTGAAGGAACAGATTGCTATAAGATCAAGCTCACAGAAAAATCGGGGAAAATTATAACCTACTACATAGATCCCTCCAATTATTTTATTATTCATTCTGTAACGATCACCAAAGCCAATGGACAGGAGAATGAATCAAAGACTGACTATAGCAATTACCAAAAACTTCCTGAAGGGATTTGGTTGCCCATGAATATCGGTGGAGGAAATACGGTGAAAATAAAAAAAGTCGAGATCAATGTCCCTGTGGATGATTCAGTATTTAAACCTTCAACCAATTAGATCAATCCTTAAACAATCGTCATGAGAAAAATATTTTTGACCTTATTAGTTGGATCTTTTGCTACCCAGATTTTCTCACAGGTAAAGATCAATTCTTCCACATTTGGTAAAATGGAGGCCCGTTGGCTTGGACCCGGAACCATGAGCGGTCGTATTACGGCGATTGACGGTGTGGCAGGCGATGGGAAAACCATTTATGTAGGAACTGCTGGTGGTGGCATTTGGAAGTCAACTAATGGAGGTGCATCATTCAAACCTCTTTTTGATAAGTATTGCATGTCCATCGGCGCGATTGCCATTGATCCAAAAAATCCAAAAATCGTTTACGCGGGCACGGGTGAAAGTAATATGCGAAATACAGTTTCAATTGGTAATGGGATGTACAGGAGTACCGATGCCGGTGAAAACTGGGTAAAAATTGGATTGGACAGCACCGAGCATATTTCGAAGATTGTCATTGATCCGAAAAATTCCAACACCGTTTACGTTGCAGCACCTGGTCCGCTATGGAGTGACGGAACACAGCGTGGACTATTTAAATCGACCGATGGCGGTCAGACATGGAAAAAAATTCTTTACATCAATGAAAAGGCGGGCTGCGCGGATGTAGCGATCGACCCTTCAAATCCGGATGTGATCTATGCCAGCACCTGGGAGTTTCGCCGCCTACCATATTCATTTAATTCAGGAGGAAACGGAAGTGGAATGTATAAAAGCCTGGACGGAGGAAAGACATGGAAGGAACTGACCAATGGGCTTCCTAAGAAGCCGTTTGGCAGAATTGCGTTCACATTAGCTCCAAGCGCCCCGAACAACCTGGTCGCCATTGTTGAGTCAAATGAAACGGGCTTGTTTATTTCTTCTGACGGTGGTGAAACATGGAAGCAACAAAGTGCGACAGCCAATATTGTAGCCCGTCCATTTTATTTCAGCACAATAGCGATTGATCCGAAGGATCCAAAAAGGGTGTATCGTCCCGCCTTTACTTTCTCCTATTCAAATGATGGCGGTTATTCTTTTGCAGATGCCAACAATGATGGAGGATGGTTGCACAGTGATATGCATGCCTTCTGGATCAATCCCAATAATACGAATCAATTATATGTGGGCACTGACGGCGGTGTCTATTACAGTTTGGATCGCGGTGCCACATGGATCTTCGTGCAAAGTCTTCCTGTCGGACAATTTTATCATGTCAGGACTGATAACGCTGAGCCCTATAATGTGTACGGCGGCTTGCAGGATAACGGAAGTTGGACGGGCCCGTCTTCATCGCCGGGAGGCATTGGGAACAATGCGTGGAAAGCTATCTATGGTGGTGACGGTTTCTGGGTGCAGCCTGATCCAACTGACCCAAATGTCGCTTACGCTGAATCACAAGGCGGCGAGGCGGGTCGTGTAAATGTGTTAACAACAAAAACAGTAAATATAAAACCCCAGGAGGTAGGAACGCAGGACAAATTGCGTTGGAATTGGAATTCACCGATAGTGACCGGAGCAAAAAACAAAAAGAATTTATACATGGGGGCACAGTATCTCTACCGCTCCACCGACCAGGGACGAAACTGGCAAAGAATTTCGCCTGATCTCACTACCAATGATAAAAAGAAACAACAACAGGAAAATAGTGGCGGCTTAAGTGCTGATAATACTTCAGCAGAAAATCATTGCACCATCTTTTCAATAGCCGAATCGCCATTAGACGAAAACCTGGTTTGGATCGGCACTGATGATGGTAATTTGCAATGCACAACAGATGGTGGCAAGACCTGGATGAATGTTTCAAAAAATTATTCGGCTGCCGGCATTCCATCCCAGACATGGGTAAGCAGCATCGAGCCAAGTTCATTTGACAAGAAAACAGTTTATGCCACGTTTGACAATCACATGTATGGCGATCATAGAACTTATGTTGCGCGATCAACGGACCTTGGCAAGACGTGGAAATTATTTAAAAGTAGTGAGTTCACAGGCTTCGCTCATAAAATAAAAGAAGATCTGAAAAATAAAGATTTGCTTTTTTTGGGGACAGAGCGCGGGTTATTTGCTACGGTTGATGGCGGTGAGAATTGGTTCAGAATGAAAAATCATATTCCTGATTATGTAATGGTGAGAGACATAACTATACAGCCTGCGACAAATGATCTGATCGTTGCCACACATGGCCGCGGTATTATGATCGTCGATGATATTACTCCCATGCGTTCTTTGACAAAGAATATCGTGGACCAGGATGTCTATCTTTTCGACAATAAACCAATGGTTGTTACCGCCGGCAAATTGGGTGGCGGCGGTTTCCCGACTACCGGGGGATGGATAGCACCGAATGCTCCTTCCATTCCTCCCGTCCAATATTATTTAAAGGAAAGAGTAAGTATTGGCGATGTTAATCTTGAAATTTATGATCCTTCGGGAAAGTTGGTAAGATCAATTCCGGGGACGATCCGTAAAGGGATCAATAAATTAACCTGGGATTTCAGGATGAAGCCTCCAAAGGTAGCGAGCGGCGGAACTAAAGTGGATTTCGGTGCCTTTGTTGCACCGATGGTGCTGCCGGGTGATTATACAGTGAAATTGAAAGTAGGAGATAAAGAATACACAAAGACTTTGAAACTGGTCAATGATCCAAAGGACAAAGACTTTACACTACAAGACAGGCAATTGCAACACAAAACTTCAATGGAATTGTATCATCTTCATGAACGACTTGCCGCTACTGTCGATAGTATTAGTCTAAAACAAAAAATGTTGCGCGAGAATATTGCGAAAGTAAAAGATAGCGCGTCAAAGAAATTGTTGCAGGATTATTTAACGAAACTGGAAGATCTGAGAAGCACGCTTCTTGCGACAAAGCAGAAGTCAATATTCGCCGATGAAAAAAAATTAAGAGAAGAAATTACCGATGTTTATGCCGCAGTCGCCGGTCAGGAAGCACCGCCTTCCAATCTTCAACTGCAACGAGTAACACAACTACAGGAAAAATTCACGAAGGCTGAGGAAACGAGAACGACGTTATCCAAGCAGTTTAATCCAAAAGTTGATGTGGCGCTGGCGAAAGAAGGCTTGCCATCGAAAGATGAAGGAAAACCTGCCAAAGCATTTTAAAGTGCATGCCCTGTCCGCAGGGCATTTTATTTTGTCGGTAAATCGCCTGAGTAGTATTTTCAACTCATCATTGCGTTGTAATTTCTCCTTTCAAATAAATTGTTATGAGAAAACTGGTGTTATTATTTGTTACGTTTATTTCGGTTCATGCCTTCTCGCAAAAAAGGTCCACACAAGGAGCAATTGCTAATTCTGACTCTGTTTTCTTTTCGAAGCTCAAATATCGTCTTGTTGGACCATTTCGCGGAGGAAGAAGCGGTGCTGTAGGCGGCGACTATAAAAACAAGAACACGTTTTATTTTGGGGCTACGGGCGGAGGTATTTGGAAGACCATAGATGGTGGCAACAACTGGAAAAACATTTCAGATAAATATTTCGGTGGAAGCATCGGCGCCGTTGCCGTTGCTCCGAGTGACGAGAATATTATTTACGCAGGTGAAGGTGAAAATACAATGCGCGGAAATGTAAGTGAAGGTCTGGGTGGGATGTGGCGCAGTGATGATGGTGGAAGAACATGGAGAAATTTAGGTCTGAAAGATGGACGACATACTATTCGCATTGTTATTCATCCAAGAGACCCGAATACAGTTTGGCTGGCTGTGATGGGACACTTGTTTGGTCCAAACAATGAAAGAGGAGTTTATAAAACAACTGATGGCGGCAAAACATGGAAACGAACTTTGTTTGTAAACGATCAAACTGGCTGCAGTGATTTGGTCATGGAACCCGGCAATCCAACTGTTTTCTATGCGGGCATGTGGCGAGCCCTTCGTACGCCATACAGCATGGAAAGTGGCGGAGCTGGGAGCAGTTTGTGGAAAAGCACAGATGGCGGAGCGACGTGGACAAACCTCTCGACTAAAAAAGGATTACCAAAAGGGGTTTGGGGAATTGTGAGTGTGGCGGTTGCTGCTTCAAACCCCGATAAGCTTTATGCGCTCATTGAAAATAAAGATGGCGGTTTGTTTATGAGTGATAACGGCGGCGAGACGTGGACACTAGCCAGCAGTGATAACAACATTCGTCAACGTGCATGGTATTACTCAAAAGTTTTTGTTGATCCCAAAAATGAGAACCTTGTTTATTGCCCGAATGTCAATTTCATGCGAAGTCGGGATGGGGGAAAAACTTTCCAGGCCGTGAACACACCTCATGGTGATCATCATGATCTCTGGATCGATCCTGAGGATAGCAACCGCATGATCGTTGCCGATGATGGCGGAGCCCAAATCAGTTTTGATGGAGGAACAAACTGGAGCACTTACAACAATCAACCAACGGCGCAGATATATCGTGTCACAACCGATAATTCATTTCCTTATCGCATTCTTGGAGCACAGCAGGACAATTCAACGATCAGGATAAAAAGCAGGACACCGGGAGCTGCGATCACTGAACAAGATTGGCAGCCTACTGCCGGGGCAGAAAGTGGTTATGTTGTGGCCGATCCTTTGAACCCTGACATTGTCTATGGCGGAAATTATGGGGGCTACATCTCGAGACTGGATCACAAAACGGGGGAGAACCGGGCGATAAATGCCTGGCCTGAAAATCCCATGGGCTCGGGTGCTGATGTTTTGAAATATCGTTTTCAATGGAATTTCCCTATCTTCTTTTCTCCTCATGATCCAAAAAAATTATACACGGCCGGCAATGTTTTGTTTGCTACGGAAAACGACGGGGCAAGTTGGGAAGCCATCTCTCCCGATCTCACTACAAATGACAAGAGCAAACAAGCCTCAAGCGGCGGGCCCATCACAAAAGATAATACGTCAGTTGAATATTACTGCACCATTTTTACGGCAACTGAAAGTTGGGTGGAAAAAGATCTGTTATGGACGGGCAGCGACGATGGGATCATTTCTGTGAGCAGGGACGGCGGCAAGAACTGGGAGAATGTTACTCCGAGGGATGTACCCAAATGGATGATGTGGAACTGTGTGGATGTTGATCCTTTCAAAAAGGGCGCTGCTTATTTTGTGGGCACAAGATACAAGAGCGATGATTTCACTCCTTACATCTACAAAACGGAAGATTATGGAAAGTCATGGAAGCTGATCACGCATGGAATTGACAAAATGCATTTTGCAAGGTGCCTGCGGGCTGACCTGAAAAGACCGGGATTGCTATATGCTGGTACGGAATATGGAATGTATATTTCGTTTGATGATGGGGCTAGCTGGCAAAAATTTCAATTGAATCTTCCAATCGTCCCCGTTACGGATCTGACAATAAAAGAAAATGATCTCGTAGTAGCCACACAAGGCCGTGCATTTTACGTCATTGATGATCTGAGTCTGATTCAACAAATGAATTCTGAAATTTTGAGTCAGCGCCTTCATGTATTTGGCGTTAATCCAGCCTGGCGCATGCAGGGAGGCGGCTTCAGGCAAAATTTTGGAACACCGAGAAATGCAGGAACGAATCCACCAAATGGAGTTGTGATCAATTATTATTTGAAAGACGTCAATGATTCAACAAAGGCGTCGGTGACTTTCACGGATAAAAATCACAAACTCATTAAAACTTTTTCAACCGATTCAAAAGACAATAAACTTGATATAAGTAAAGGAATGAATCAATTTATATGGAATATGCAGTGCCAGGATCCCGAGAAAATTGAAAGCATGATCCTATGGACTGGCGGACCCGGCACGATTGTAGCGCCGCCGGGAAATTATTTTGCAAAATTTAAGATCGAAAAGGATTCTGTTGAAGTTCCGTTTACGATCAAGGCAGATCCCAATTATAAAATTTCGCAAGAAGATTATGATGCACAGTTTGCATTTTTAGTGGAGGTACAAAATAAGTTCAATGAGGTGCAGAAAGCGATCAAGAACATAAGAACGGTCAGAACACAGATTAACGAACTTACATCGCGTTGGGAAAAAGACATCCCGAAAGATGTTAAGCAAATGGCTGACAGCATTAACAAACAAATGACTGCGATCGAAGAAACACTTTACCAGACAAAAGCAAAAAGCGGGCAGGACGTATTGAATTACCCGATCAAATTAAATGATAAGCTGGGAGGCATTTTTAATATTGCCAATAGTGGTAACATGGCTCCAAGCAAACAGGTGAAAGAAGCCTATGCTGATATTGCTGCACAGAGTGATATGGCCTTGGCCAAATTAAAAAAAGTTTTTGACCGGGATGTACCGGCGCTGAATGACATGATCCGGCAGAAAACGCTACCGGTTATCGGTGTAAAAAAAGATTGATCTACATATACGAAGAATTCGAGGCCGGAGTTTTCCGGCCTTTTTTATTTTGTCCGGGTAATAAAATCAAAATCCATCTTGAATGAATCATCGTACTTATTGATTGCGTAGGTTTTTCCGAATTTAAATTTTGAAACCCTTTTTTACCAACAATACAATCAAAACAGTTAACCTATCTCTTTGATCAACGCCATAGCGCATGTGATTATTCAGTTAGCAAGATTGAAGAATCATTCCTGATTTCGTATCCCTACTGTTTTATTATTGACAGCGATTCTGTTTTTCATCAAAACGGATTGACATTTCTATTTCATCACTAAATCATCATTTATGAAAAGAAAGATTTATGCTTCAATCATTTTAGTGGCGATGCTCATCAAT
>VBAQ01000124.1:23580-24992 GCA_005883765.1 Bacteroidota bacterium | reverse complement strand
CGGAAAAATTAAAAGCAGCAGCCACTTATTTATTGGCAGGTGCGTTAATGTTCTTTCATACTGTTTCAAGAACAACAAGGCTGAGCTCAATAGTATAACTGTGATCGCGATCTGGTTCCATCTCATGAGGTTATAGTTCCTCGTGTACCAGTTTGTTCTGGGATTGTTCGTTTGGCTTAAAGACTTTCTGATATACGGATAAGCGTAATAAAGAACCGTAACAAGAAAAATTAGAACAAAGTAGGCAAAACTTTTGTTTGGAATCTTTTGTTGCAATGTAGCTTCAATCGATAAACCAAGGGCGCAAATGCCATAAAAGTAATTGCTGAAAAAAATATATTCCAGGAATCTAGTAACACTATTTTTGGCTGGTTGGCAGTTCATTGCAATAGCATGAAACCTAAAAAAATGGGTCATCCTCTCGTCCACACTGTTGTTTTCCCAAACACCGTTGAACCCAGGTAGCCACGAACCTCGAGATTACTCCCCTTCTAATGCATTTTGCTTCTGTATGTCTTCCCATTCCGCGGATTATAAATCTCGCCTCCTGTCCACTCGCCGTCATCGTATGAAAAACCAGACAGGATGACCATGTTAACGACGCTCCGGTTTCGGAGTCTTTCATCTGAATTGTAGATATCTTTTTTCAGGGTCTTGCCATCGGGCTCATACATATCCCTGGTCCATGTAATTTTTCCGAAGTATTTATCTCCGGCTTTATAAATTTCAATTTTCACGTCCCTGTCGCTGTTTAGCCAAACGCCTCTGACCTGGTCGGCATTTTGAGCGAAGGTTTTTCCGAACGAAGTGAACAATATTACAGCTACTATAAAAAGCTTTTTCATTTTTTCCTTTTTTGAAGTTTTAAAATTTGTTGCTAAAAAACAGGCGACTCAATTTGATTTTTTTTTGAAGGGGCCGCCAAGTCAAGACCGATGGCTCCCTGGCCTGCTGCGAAAATGCCCAGTATGGCTAAGGTTGGGACGGGTCCTCCGTATATCCCGAGCTTGTTGAGAATTGCAATCACACAACCCACTAAGAAAGCAGTAGCAATAATAAATTTAGATCTTTTAGTAATCAACCCCTGTTTGTTCATTCCAATTGCCAGCAACATGCTACCGATAAAAAGAGACAGCAGCAGCGGAATCAAAAAAACGACGCCCGTAGTTTGCATGAATTCCATTACTGTTACTACATCCTTTTGAATTGTGACAGAATTATCCGTCATGAACCAGGCAAGCAAATGAAAAAAGGCATCGGCGCATAAACCCAGACTGCCTATGCCGAGGAAAATGATTCCTAATAGACTGGTTTTTCTCAAATGAAAACTGATCTGAGTAAGTAAGATCAGGGCAACGACATAAACGACAGACGTAATGATCTGGATGATTACTGAATTCATCACATTACCT
>VBAQ01000124.1:3394-23548 GCA_005883765.1 Bacteroidota bacterium | reverse complement strand
ACGATGCTGAGAATGTGAACGGTGTCGTTTGTTCCGGGATCAGGCATGAGAAACCAGCTCAGCCAAAAACCCGTTGCCGCCAACATCAATATGCAACCTGTCAGAATGTTTTTTCTTTTCATTGTATTATTCATATTTATGCTGTTTCGAAAACTTATCAAAGAATTTTTCAGCAGCTTGTTGCTCTTTGAATGAGGAAATTAATTTGATGTCCATCTTTCTTATTATTAAAAATTAATTTTTTGCCTTGTGAAAAACAGCAGGCAGAAGTGCACTGCCTGCTGGAATTTAACCTCCCTTCTATATTATCCGGCGTTTACTGTTGCCGGTAAAAATTTCGGACTGGAAATGATATTCTTTTTCCGTTTACTGAACCAGTTTTGAATCTTGTCAATAATTAGATACACAACCGGCACAACTACCAACGTAAGCAACATTGAACTTGTTAGTCCTCCAATCAGCGCCCAGGCCATGCCGTTTTTCCATTCAGCGCCGGCACCACTTGCCAAAGCCAGCCCCAATTAGCATAATGATACCGAGTAAAGAGAAAATATTGAGTGATTGAAGATTCAATGCCAGTGCCAGCAGCGCTCCGACCATCGCAACCGGAATGGAGAATAATACCACAAAAGGATAGATATAAGAATTGTACAAAGCCACCATAATCAGGTAAACAAAAATGATCGAAGCGATCAATGCCAGGCCGAGGCTTCCAAAAGCGTCTGCCTGTGTTTTCATGTTGCCTTCATACGAAATGGTCATAGCGGCAGGCAGGGGATCTTTTTCAACCAACGCCTGTATCTCTGCGCCAACTGTTCCTTGCGGACGACCTATTACTTCACATGAAATGGTTACAGAGCTCATCCTGTCTTTGCGTTCCAATTTTGCAGGTCCTACCGTTCTTTGAATCGTTGCAAACTGGTCCAACCGCACTGTTTGCCCTGCAGCATTCACAAAGGCCAGTTGCTTTAACTCATCAACCGATTGCCTGTTAAAAGCATCAAGCTTAACCGTGATGTCATAATCGTATTGTCCATCCGTAAGTTTTGTATCACTATTGCCACTGAATGCAAGATTTATTACATTTCCAACCTGGTCCATGCGAAGGCCCAATGCCGCCATCTTTTCTTTGTCAACCTTCACACTCACTTCGGGTTTATTATTTTCAATAGATATTTTTTGCCCAGATGTCCCAGGAACAGTTTTCATTTTTGCAAGAATCGTATCGGCGTAGCTCAACAACCTGTCTACATCGCCTCCATTCAATACAAGCTGTATCGGTGCTTCACTGGTGCTGCCCATAATATCCACCTGGCTGGTCGTGATCTTGGCTCCTTCAATTTTTTGCTCCAATTCTTTTTTAAGAATAGCGGAGAACTGCTCCGTGCTGAAAGAACGTTTGCTTTTATCGACCAGTTTAATGCTTATCTCTGATTTGTGCCGCTCACCCTGCTGCGCAAACTGGTTATCGCTTTTACCCATTGAGGAGAATACATTCACCACTTCTGGTTTGGACAAAATGTATCGCTCTACTTCCTGCGTTTTTAAGTTTGTTTGCTGAATGTTGGCATCCTTGGGCAATTCAACATTTACAACGAGCTCTCCCCTATCCCCCATATTCACAAATTCATTTCCGATAAACCCTGCGCCGACCAATGCAAAAGATCCGAACAATAAAACTATCGTGGTGATCAACACCCAGCGCTTGTGACCGAGGCTCCATTTCAACAATGAAGAATACGTTTCGGTAAGCTTTTCAATCTTTTTCTCCACCCACAAAATGATACGACCGCCGATTTTTTTGCGGTTAGGATGCGTAAGCTTTCCAAAACGTGACACCAACAGTGGAGTTAAAGTGAAACAAACAAAAAGACTCATTAGCGTTGAAGTAACAACCACCAATGAAAACTGGCGAAGAATGTCCGCAATCAACCCATTTACCATAGTAATGGGCAGAAAAACCACCACGTCCACTAACGTAATGGACATAGCGGTGAAACCGATTTCCTGTCTTCCTTCCAGTGCTGCTTTTCTTTTTTCCTTTCCCGTTTCCATGTGCCTTTGAATATTTTCCAGCACCACGATACTGTCATCTACGAGAATACCAATAACAAGAGAGAGGGCCAGTAATGTCATCAGGTTGAACGTAAACCCAAAAGCATATATGGCAATGTACGTGCTGACGAGGGAGGCTGGAATGGCAACCATTACAATGATCGCATTGCGCATGCTGTGTAAAAAAACGAGCATAACAAGTGCAACAAGGACAATGGCAAGAACCAGGTCATGGTTCACGGCTTCCGCGGCTTTTAGTGTAAACTCTGACGAGTCTTGTGCTATGGCAAATTTTAATGCCGAAGAAGCATATTCTTTTTCCAGTTTCCTTATTTCTTCCTGCACCTGCTTACTTACCTGGACGGCGTTCGCATCGGTCTGTTTGTACATTAACAAACCAATGGCCGTGTTGGCGTTGTAACGACTTATTGTTTCCGTTTCCTTTATTCCATCAATCACCGTTGCCACATCCTTAAGATATATTGCACGACCGTCGTGTTTTGTGATAATTACATTATCAATGTCTTTTGTGTTCTTAAACTTGCCTGCCAGGCGAGTGGTTGTTTCATTTGATTGATCCTTGACCGACCCAGCCGGAAAATCCAGGTTAGAACTTTCGATAGCGTTTAATACCTGTTGTGCATCTAAACCGTATGACTCAATTTTTTTCCTGTCAATGTTTACTCGTATTTGTCTTTCTTCACCACCCATCAAACCGACGTTGGCAACTCCTTCTAATTTTGATAAGAGGGGAACGATTCGTTGTTTGACAATGTCGTAGAGCTGGCGGCTTTCTGTTTTAGCTGTAACCGATATTTTCATGATCGGTGCTTCATCCACAGAAAACTTTGAGATCACGGGTTCTTTGGCGTTGTCAGGCAGATCAGCGGCGATGGCATTGATTTTCCGTTGGGCATCCTCCATTGACTGGTTAATGTCAGCGGTGGCTTTAAATTCAACGATCACTTTTGAATTGCCTTCCAAAGACTGGGATTTTATGTTATCCAGCTTTTCGAGTGATGAAACGGCATCTTCCACCTTTTTTGTGACTGAATTTTCTACTTCGGTGGGCGCCGCTCCCGGATACGATGTGCTGATCGTGATCACCTGCTTCGATATTTTTGGTAGCAGCTCGTAGCCGATCGAAAAATAGCTGGCTACTCCCAAAAGTGCGAGCACTGAAAAAATTACCACGATCAGTGTCGGCCTTTTTATTGATAATGCTGTAAGAGACATGATTTATAGTTTACTTTTTGTATAGATATTTTTTCGTCAATTGTCAGTGGTGAGGTGTGAGAAAGCCGATTTCATGAATCACCGGCAACTCACCAATCACGACTCACTTGTTGATTGAAACAGGCGCGCCATTTTCGAGATTTAGCTGTCCCGAGATGACCACCTGTTCTCCTGCCTCCAGCCCCTCAAGCACCTGTACTTTGTCAGAGGTTACAATTCCTGTTTTAATACTGCGTTCTACCACTTTGTTTTCTTTAGTCACAAAAACCTTTGCGTCTTTCGCGCTTACAAGCAACGCACTTACGGGAACGGATAAACCTGTCTCGACTGCATCGAGTGAAAAATGAACGTCTGCAAGTATTCCGGCTTTTAATTTCTCTTCACCACTGTTCGAAAAACTTATTTCAGCCAGGAATTTTCCTGAAGCATCCGCCTTGTCGCTGATCATGGTGATTTTTGCCGTTTTTGGTTGTGAAAGGACAATACTGCTAATAGTTACAGGCTGACCGGTTTTTACCTTGAATGCTTCCTGCTCTGAGAGGTAGACATCTATTTTCAAGGAAGAATTATCGATCAGTTGACACAACACTGTCCCGTAGGAAACGAATGAACCGAGTTCTACTCCTACGTTTTCTATCTTACCGCTAAAGGCTGCTCTTATTTGCATGTGGGATATCTGCTCCAATACTTGCTTCTTTTCAGCCATTAGTGAATTGATCTGCAGTTGCATGCTTTCTGCCTGCATGGGTGTGGCACCGCCCATTTCGATGAGATTTGTATAACGGGTTAAATCCAATCTTGCTTTTGCAATAGATGCGTCGATACTTTTTAGTTGAACATCATAAACGGAGGCATCTAGTACCGCAATTACCTGGCCCGCCCTTACGACATCGCCGTTCTTGATGTATAAACGAACCAATTTGCCTTGTACTTCTGATGCTATTTTAACTTCCTTGGCCGGGATAGTCGTTCCGTTAATCGTAAAAGATGTATTAAACGAATCTTCTTTCACTTCGTAAACCTTTACAGGAATTACGTGTTGTTCCTTTACTGGATGCGCAGCTTTGTCAATTTTCGCCTTGTTATTGGCGAGTACTAAGCCGATACTACCGGCGATGAGCAGGCAGACTACTATTGTTACTATTCTTTTTTTCATTTTAAATTGATTTTGATTTTTTATCAGAAAGTTTAGTTTAGACAGAATGATGTTGTCTCTTTAAAGAGTTTCAGAAAAAATTTCTCTGAAATAACTCCCACCGGGTCGATAGCAATTAATGTGAATCCTTCGCCAATAATCATCAAACCAGTGGGAGTTATTGTTATTATTATCTTTTTCATTTTTTTAAATGATTATGTTGCTTTTTTATTTTTTAAGTGTCACCGGAAATTCTTCCATGATTTTAGATACGGTTTTGCTGATGGCCTCTTCCGGGTTTTGCGGTTTCCTATCAAACTGGGCATTTGCTGTTCCTTCCCAAATCATTTTCCTGGTTTTGGCATCTACCACATCAATCACCAATGACCCGTCTTTATATTCATACGTGCTTACTGTTGTATTCGCAGACGCAGGTGCTGCTCGCCAGTAAGTATATGGCCTGTAGAATCCTCCATAACCGTAAAAATCAGACCTGGCAACAAGTGACCGCTTGTCCTTTATCACAGTGACAGCATTTACCATCAGGTCAGGATTGCTGTTATTTTCCTTAAATCCCCGATTCTTCATTTCCGCTTTGATGTATTTGGTAATACGATCTTTGTTCAATTGGTTTACACCTCCCGTCGTTTTCAAATCGTACATGCTAAAAGTTTTGTAAGCGGTAAAGTCAGCTGATCTATCATAATCGGAGCTCACTTTTAAAGTTGGCCCGCAGGAGCTGATAAGAGCGATTGTCGCGATGAGTAGAAAACTGTTGATTGAGATTTTCTTCATAAAAGAATTTGTTTTATTTGTTTATTGAATTGAATGCTTATTTATTTATTGTCGTTTTGAACTGAGTTCAAAAACTCAGTTAATAATGTGCCCTTTGCCTTGTAAACATCTACCTGGCTTGTTTGCACATTAATCACAGATTGAATGTGGAGATTACGGGATTCACTGAGCTCGCTCTCGGCATCGAGCAGTTCAACCAGGCTCGATACTCCCTCCGCATACAACGCCTTGCGTGAACTGAATACTTTTTCAGCCAGGACAAGATTTTGAGAAGTGATCTCGTATTGCTGGAGATCTTTTCGCAGCGTTTCAGTAGCAGTCAACCATTCGGTCGTTGCGAGTTGTTTGGTTTGTTCCAGTTGGTATTTCAATTGAAACAATTGTGACTGTGCAGCATTCACACGATTTTTTCTGCGATAACCGTCGAACAATGAAATGCTGGCTGAGATACCAATAGTGGAGGTCTTGTACCAATAATCATTATTAAATACTTTTCCCGCTTCATTGAATTGCGACTGGTAGTTAAACCTGAAATAGCTACTGATCACCGGCTGCCCTTCAGCCCTGATACTTTTAATTTCTTCCTGTTTGGATGTAATGAGCTGATCGGATAAATGAACATCTTCCCGCTGCAAAAAGAGATTTCCTTCAGCTATATTTCCCTTTGCCAGGCTGATGCTATCCTCAATCACCGTCCGGGTATCGGAAGGAAGACCGAGTAAATAGTTGAAATTGGCTAACTGATCATTATAGTCTGTTTGCAACTGGTTCAGGTAAGATAACTTGTTTGCTGTGTTGATCTGGAGTGATTCATAATCTATCCTTTTCAGTGTGCCATTTTCAAACTGTGCTTTTGCTATGGATAATATTTCTTTTAAATTATTATAGTCATGAGTAGTCGTGCGGATCAGTTCAGCATTTGCCTGCAAGGCATAAAATGCCACTGCCACCTGGTATATCAATTGTTCCCTGGTGAGCTTGTGCTTTGAAAGAGCAATACTGTTATTAAGTCCTGATGCATTGATCTTAATTCTGGTGCTCTTGCGAACCAGGGTTTGCGTTACTTCAATTCCGCTGGCCACAGTGTAGCGTGAGCCGAATGGAACGGATACATAATCTTTTCCGGGTTCACCCACAACATAGCCAGGCAGCATCTGGCTGGCTATAGCCGGGTTATATTCTGCCTTGCTGGAATAGTTTACCTGGGGAAGAAAATCCGCTTTCAGTATTTTATTCTGATACTCAGTAACCAGCAAATTCATGCTATCCGCTTTCAGCGAATAATTGTTATTCATTGCTATTTCAATCGCTCCCCTCATATTTAGCGGAGCGGATTGGGAGATAGCCCTTGTTGTGGAAAAACAGAAGGCTGCCACTATACAGAGCTTTAGAAACAGAACTTGGTTTTTTTTCATACAATTTTTATTTTAGTTGATTTGTGATTTCAGATTTTGGCGTTAGAGTTTATATACAAAGAAGAATAAGCCGCTTGTGGGTCAGATTATTTTCAAGGATGGAGGGGTAAAGCCGGTATTCGCCAACCGTAAAGCTGATCGGCATATTTTGAATACCGGCCGGGAGAAAAATATTGATATGACCATCCTGGAGTAAGTTGTAAATATTTTGTTGTTGATATTTTTTCGTTGTTGTCATTTCAAAATTTATTCGACAGGACAAAAATGCGATGCAAAAAGGGCGAGACGGTTCGGATTGAGGATTCCGAACCGGTTGAACAGTCAAGTAGTGGTTCGATCTTTGAAATCCGAACGTTCAAAAAATGTAATCAGATGAAAATGAATACCCATAAAAAAGAGAGCAGATCGCAAAGATTTTTCAGTTTGTATTAAAACCCCAGGCGATTGCGGAGGTGGAAGGAATTTGGTCTCTTAGAAGTGCTTGTTTGGTTTACCTGAAATGGAAATCTGCTAACCAACATTTATAAAAGCAACAAAAAAGTGAAACGGGAATTGAACGATCTACGCTTCGACGGTAATGAAACCTTTTGGAATTTAAGATGATGATTTACGATGTTTAATTTATTTTCCATTTAATGTCTTATTTATTTTGCAAACGATATTTTTTTGTCAAACGATAAATTGCATAAATTCCCGGAATCATAAGTAAAGCCGCCGTCCACATTCCAGTAGAATAATAATGGCCTGTGGCTTTGAAATAGTTGTTTGGCATATTAGTCATCTGAGTTGCCAGAATGTCCTGGGTAATAGTATAAACGGCGTCGAAATGGCAAGCAGCATCGTTCGGGGTATTGTGTCGGACTACTTTGAAAATATATCCTTATTCCATTTTCGGAATTCGTAGTATTTGCTTTTAGGTTCGCCCGTTAGTCTAATGAACTAGAGAATTGTCCGTCTGCGTCTAATTGCCCTGGCTAATGCTCTTAAGTATTTAGGCGGGTACAGACATAGCAAGGTTTTTATCTCGATATTCCGTTGGGGTCAGTCCCGTAAATTTCTTGAATACAGTATTAAAAGTAGTTTTTGAATTGAAGCCAGCTTCGAAACCAACGGAAAGTATGGTATAATTCCTATTCTTTGAATCTAATAGCAAACGTTTGGCTTCTTCTACACGATAACTATTCACCAAATCATAAAAATTCTTTTTCATTCCTTCGTTGATGGCCTGGGAAACCTGGTACGAAGGGAATTGGATGCGATCCGCCAGGTTTTGAAGCGTAAGCTCCGTTTCCTGGTATAACTTTTCTTTTTGCAATGTTTCATTGATCCGTGAAACTATCTCGTCAATTTTATTTTCATTCTGCCACTTTACCGATCGATTCTTCTTTTTATCCTTTTTCAATGATTCCATCTCTGCCGCTTCTCTAATTTCTTTTTCCAAGTTCGCTTTCTGTTCGTTCGCCATAATTTGCCACAACGTAGGTTGTGTTAATCCTTTAAAAGTGATCAGGTAAATATAAGGAGTAATAATAGTTGTATTAATTACGATCAATAATTCAAATTGATCAGGATATCGAACAACAAAATAGAAAAGGATGAGGAGTGAAATGATCAGAAATAAGTACCCGTTTATCAGCCATCTTACCCAGGCGAGGTCAATTCGGCTAATCTCAGAAAATAAATGAGGGATAGTTTTCTGGTAGGATGTTAGAGTTCTTTGGGCAAGAAAATAGTATATTATCATTTGTACATTACGTATAATACGTATCATGATCCGGATAGGGCTCGCAGGATTGAGCAGTGTTTCTTCAGGCACCTGGTGGGAGGCTTGATATTTGTTAACCAGCGATGGAAGAAGCAAGTAATCCAGAAATAAGAATATAAAGAATAACAGAAAATGCGGCCACGCTTTATGCCAGGTGATTGCTTCCTTAAAACTGCGCACATACAGATATAGAAAGGGCCCGATTAAAAGAGGGAACGGCATGAGGTAAAGAATAATCTGCGATGGAAATAATTGCTGCACCGCCGGTATAAGCATAAGTATGCTGACACAAAGAATGTAAAGAGAGAGAAAAACATTCACCGATTTATCACTCTTGGGGTGAAAATATAATAATGCGGCTAAAAGGATAGCCTGCAGGACCGCTGAAGTGGCAACAAGAAATATGAGCTTTGCAGAAAAAGTAAAGATGAACATATTCCTGCAGTTAGTTGAGTGGCACTAAAAATACTGATAATTAATGGATTTACTACGCCGGTATAAATGGCTCCATCTGTTTTTTTGGCGGAATTCCGTGGGTGTTAATCCTGTAATTTTTTTGAAGACGGTATTAAAGGTAATTTTCGAAATAAATCCTGCTTCGAAGCTAACGGATATAACGGTGTACTTAATACTTTGTCGCTTTTGGAATGGAAGTAGATCAAGGTACCCAAAAGAATACCCTGCAGAATTCCAAAGCCTGAAATAAAAAAGAGAATGTTTTAAGAAAATGGGTTGCCTGATAAAAATATTTAAACGGCCACGGCACTAATTCTCTGTTGGTCCCTGAACTCTGTTGGCGTCAGTCCCGTAAGTTTCTTAAACACCGTATTGAACGTAGTTTTTGAATTGAATCCTGCCTCGAAACCGACCGACAGTACAGTATAATTCATATTTTTCGGATCAACCAACAATCGTTTTGCTTCCTCAATACGATAATTATTAACGAGGTCATAGAAATTCTTTTTCATTCCGTCGTTGATAGCCTGGGAAACCTGGTAATAGGGGTATTGAAGCTTCTCTGCTAACTGCTGTAAAGTGAGTTCGGGCTCCTGGTATAATTTGTCGTTCTCCATGAGTTCAATAACTCCGTTAACGATCTCGTCAATTTTATTTTCAGCCAGTTTTGGTTTTTTGGAGGCCCGGTCATTCGACGCCTGATTTCTCAACTGTTCCACTTCCTGAATCTCTTCTTCAATAGTTTGTTTATTTACGCCCGGCTGAACCTGCCAGATAGTTGGTTGAATAAATCCCTTGTAAGCGGCCATATAAATATAAGGCGTAGCCACGGCCATGTTTAACAGCAATAGTGAATTAAAATACTCAGGAAAGCGCAGCAACAAAGGGAAGATCACGAGGAATGTGCATATAAGTACAATATACCCGTTTACGAGGAATCTTGCCCAATGAAGATCAATACGGCTTGTGTTAGAAAATAAATGTTGAATGGATTGCTGGTAAGATTTTAAAGCCTTGCGCGAAAGAAAATAATAAATGAATTGTTGCACAGTCCTTACCAATAAAATGATTAGTGTGGTGGACCTTCTTAAACCCTCAGTCGGAATTTGCTTTGCGTTAGGATATGCCTCGGCAATCGCATTCAAATTCCAATAGGTCGCAAAGAAAAAAATAAAAACGATAATAAAATGCGGTAGGGCTTTTTTCCAGGTGACACTTTCTTTAAAGCTTAAAATATAGAAGTAAAGAAATATGCCCGGCAGTAAAGGAATAGGCATTAGGAAAAAACTATTTTGCCATCCAACAGCATTTACATTTATTGTGAATGGCATTGTCATAACCAGGGTGATACAGAAAATATAAAGAGCCAGGAAGGTATTTACAGATCGATCACTCTTAGGATGAAAATACAGAAGAGCAGCTAAGAGAATTCCCTGCAGGATCCCAAATCCCGAAAGAAAATAAAGAATGTTCTCTGTGACAGAAAGCAGTTGCATGATGTTAGGAACTATGAAAAATTACGAAAAAAGACTTTTTAAGCCAAGAGAGTTTATTTATCGACAGGAACAAAGACGAGTCCTGATAAGAACCATAAAAGTTGTATGCTCGATTTCTTTCAAAATTCGGTTTGATTTCGAGTTCGACTATTTCTTCTCGCTCAACAACTCTTATAAAAGTTTTCCCTGGAAATGCTGCGGTACCAACTGTATAGTACCCTGATTTGCGTTTGCACGATACAAGACATAATTTCCCTTGGTATCTTTTTGCACACTGAGTTGCTTTTTGTAATTGCCTTGTTTTACTTCAACATGTTTCCATCCGTCCGGCACATAGGTTTTGAGAGTAAGAGGAATGTTATAAATAGGATCTAAGGAATGCTTCAAATGCACAAGGATGTGGTCATTTGTTTTATCCGTGGTTACATTCGCATGCATTCGCTCTCGCATGTATTTTACTACATCACTGAACGTAGCTACCCATAAATTATTTTCATTCATTTTTATATATTGAAAATAAGTATCCAGCAATTGATGCGATAACGGTTCGTATCCCATGCTATCCACTCCGTGAAAGACCAACACCAGCCAAATATTGTCATGAGCTAATGTTGTATCTACCCACGATTTCATCAGCGGCAAAGGTGTTTTAGTGGTTCCTCCACGCTGCCATTGAACATATTCCTTGTCGGACATTCCTGGTTGAGTTTTGTAGCCACGATTTATCTCCTGCATGTAAGGATCTGTCATCAGGTTGCGTAAGGCAGCATAAGCAGGCAAGGAATATTTCATGGCCCGGGGATGTTCGACACCAAAAGGGATTTCGGCAGTAAAAGTGTATTTTTCTCCGAGGTGATCTTTGATATCTTCCTTACTTTTTTCAAGCTCATAAAACATATTTGTATTTGTTGTATCCAGTACGGCCATGTGTGCATGAGTGATTGTATGGCTTGCAAACTCATATCCCTGAGAGGCATATTTTTTTATACTATCCCATGTAAGACCTTTTTCGTCGGCTACTTCCATGCTTAGTTCGGTTCCTTTTTTAAGCGAACCGGTTCTTACTTTCCTGTATAACTCATCCATTACATGGTAGGCAATAGCTTCCTTGCCGTCTTCATAAAAATTAGCGCTGCTGTCGTAATATTTATTGGGACCTATATAGCCAAGATATTTTGCCGCTGAAGCACGTTCAAAATAATTGTCAGCACTTGTTGGTGCAGATGCGGTTTCAGCAATGATCTCCTGTACTGGTCTTCCGATAAATTTTCCGTGGTATTTCGAACCATCAATAGTGCCGGTAATGATATAGAAAGTGGCGGGTAATTTTAACCTTTTCATTAGAGGCAGTGCATATCTGAATTGATTAATTGAGCCATCATCATAAGTAATGGAAACCGCTCCGGTTTTACCATCCTGCCATTTGGTAATTTCCGTCTGACCGTTAACATGGGCGCTAAAAAACAAAAAGGGAAATAAAGAAAGGCGAAAGATCATTTTCATGCTTTGAAGATAAAAATTTTCTGAGGTTACGGTCTTGCTATTTCATACATAAACATGGGACAGAGGTACTCTCTCTCCCCCATAAGGAGAAAAATAAAAATCAGCATACTAATTTTTTTAGTTAAATTTGCTAAATATTTGAGTATTGGACCCCGATGATAAATTTAAAGGCAAGAAATACTTTAATGAGTTTTAGTAGAGCAGACATAATTAGTCAACTAAAAATGGAAATTCTCCCTTTGCAGGGATTAAAGTTTCCGGCAGCCGGCGTGAATGTGGAAGTGGATTTAGGACCCTTACAAGCCTCGTTTCCTAATTCATGTTTCCCTGTTGGAGCTGTGCATGAATTTTTAAGTCCGGGAGCAGAATATGCAGCGGCCACGGAAGGCACGGAAGGCTTTATTGCTTGCCTGCTTGGTGCACTCATGCGGAATGGCGGCGCGTCCCTTTGGATCAGTTCTTCACGAACGGTTTTTCCACCAGCATTAAAAGCATTCGATATTGAGCCTGACAAAATTATTTTTATCGATGTGCAAAAAGAAAAAGATGTGCTCTGGACTATGGAAGAAGCGTTGAAGTGTGGCGGATTAGCTGCTGTTGTAGGAGAACTGAGTGAAATTAGTTTTACAGCTTCGCGAAGACTTCAATTAGCGGTGGAAGAAAGCCAGGTAACCGGATTTATTCTTCGTCATCATCCCAAAAATTTAAATACAATCGCTTCAGTCTCCCGATGGAAGATCAGCCATTTACCGAGCGAATCAGAAGACGATCTGCCGGGAGTTGGTTTTCCGCGCTGGAATATAGAGCTGCTAAAAATCCGGAATGGCAAACCGGGCACATGGAAGATGGAATGGTCGGGAGGAAAATTTCGGCATATTTCACCGTTGGTTACCTCAATACCGGAAGAACAAAAAAGAAAAACGGGGTAGATATGCAGAAGCGATTTGTGACGATCTGGTTCCGTTATCTCAGAACGGATTGGTTCACCATCCGCCAGCCGCGGCTTCATCAACTGGCTTTTGTTCTTGCTTCCCCTGATCATGGACGAATGGTCATCACTGCAGTCAATCCTATTGCACATGAGCAAGGCATTGACGCGGGAATAGTGCTGGCTGATGCAAGAGCAATCATTCCTTCCTTATATTTTTTTGACGACAAACCAGAACTTTCTGTCAAAATATTAAAATCAATTGCAGAATGGTGCATTCGATTTTCACCGGCAGTAGCTATTGATCCGCCCGATGGACTTATTATGGATGTATCAGGCTGTACTCATCTTTGGGGAGGCGAAAAACCTTACCTCTCTGCGATTATTAAGCGATTAAAAGATTTTGGTTATCATGTTCGGGCATCCATGGCTGATACCATTGGCGCGGCATGGGCAATTTCACGTTTTGGAGAGGATGGATCTATTATTGATCCTGGTGCACAAACCACTGCCCTGCTCAAGTTACCTCCTGCTGCTCTTCGACTCGATACAGGCATTCTCGAGCGATTACAAAAACTAGGACTTACACAGATCAAAAATTTGATAGGAATGCCACGCTCAGCTCTGCGCAAGCGTTTTGGAGATGATTTGATATTGAAACTGGACCAGGCATTGGGTTTTAAAGAAGAGATGATCTGCCCGGTTCACCAAATCGAACCTTACCAGGAACGATTACCTTGTCTTGAACCTATCGTTACGGCTGTAGCCATTGAAATTGCTTTGAAAAAACTTTTAGAGATATTGTGCCACCGGCTTCGACACGAGGGAAAAGGTATTCGCATTGCTTGTTTTAAATGTTACCGTGTTGATGGCAGGGTTGAAAAGATCAATATCGAAACCAATCGTGCATCACACAACATCGATCATCTTTTTAAATTGTTTGAACTAAAAATACCGGGCATTGAACCAGCACTAGGTATCGAGCTATTTACGTTAGAAGCATCAAAAGTGGAAGATGTTTTTTCTGTCCAGGAAAAACTTTGGGAAAAGATCTGTGGTTTAGAAAATATAAAATTGTCTGAGCTGATGGATCGCCTGGCGAATCGGGTCGGTGCAAATTGTATTCATCGTTATGTACCTGAAGAGTATTACTGGCCAGAGCGATCCACCCGGCTCGCATCTTTTTTTTATGAGAAACTAAATACAATATGGAGATCAGATAAGCCACGCCCTGTGCAACTTTTATCAAAACCCGAACCGATTGAAGTGACCGCTCCCATCCCTGATTATCCGCCGATGTTGTTTCGTTACAAAAACAAATTGCATAAAATAAAAAAAGCAGACGGCCCCGAGCGGATCGAAAGAGAATGGTGGTTGGAAGAAGGACCACACAGAGATTATTATTGTGTTGAAGATGAGGATGGACATCGGTATTGGTTATTTAGATCAGGACATTATTCAGCTGATAGAAATTATCAATGGTTTATTCATGGGTTTTTTGCGTGAAAAGCTTTGATGTTTATGGATTATACTGAATTACAGGTAACGACTAATTTCAGTTTTCTGCGCGGCGCTTCTCATCCGGAAGAGCTGGTTGACAAAGCAGCTGAATATGGATATAAAGAGATTGCGATCACGGATCGAAATAGTTTAGCAGGCATCGTTCGTGGTCATGTTGCTGCAAAGGCAAAAAGCATGCGCATCATCCCGGCATGCCGGTTGGATTTGTTGGATGGCCAGTACCTGCTGGCATATCCTACCAATAAAGATGGCTACTCACAGATCTCCGCTTTATTGACTCTTGGAAATCTTCGTGCAGAAAAGGGAGAATGCCATTTATACAAAGCGGATGTATACAATTATTCTAAAGCTGTAAAATTTATTGTGATTCCACCGCCTGTATTAAATAGTGTTTTCGATTTTGAACCATCCTTTGAAAAAACGTTGAAAGAATACAAAGATGTATTCGGCTCTGATCTTTATCTCGCGGCATCCCGTCGTTATCATGGAGATGATAGCAAATATCTTCACCGTCTTTGGCAGCTCTCGACCCGACTGGAAATACCAATGGTGGCAACGAATGATGTGCATTATCATGATCCGCTTCGTCGGCAATTACAGGATATTCTAACCTGCATTCGTGAAAAATGTACCGTCACTACTGCAGGATTTCGGCTTTATGAAAATGCTGAGAGGTATATGAAACCGTTTGATGAGATGCAGAGA
The DNA here is from genome assembly GCA_005883765.1 of Bacteroidota bacterium. Classification (GTDB taxonomy): domain Bacteria; phylum Bacteroidota; class Bacteroidia; order Chitinophagales; family Chitinophagaceae; genus VBAU01. The sequence goes on along the minus strand of VBAQ01000124.1, from coordinate 8,538 downwards.
CTTTTCAGGCGTTATCCGCAGGCGATTCTTCGCACTCAGGAAATTGTTGAAGCCTGCCAGTTCTCTCTTGATACATTGAAGTATGAATATCCGGAAGAGATTACTAGCGATGGTCGATCACCACAGGAGGAACTTGCTTTCCTGACCTGGCAGGGAGCCAGGCAAATATTTGGTGATCGTGTTCCTGAAAAAACGATTGCTGCCATCAATCATGAACTCGCCTTTATCGAAGAGATGAATTATGCTGCTTATTTTCTCACTGTTTATGATATCGTTCGTTTCGCAAGAGAAAATAATATTTTGTGCCAGGGCCGTGGATCAGCAGCAAATTCCACTGTTTGTTATTGCCTTGGCATCACTTCTGTCGATCCAACCAAATTCGATCTTCTTTTTGAACGTTTTATTTCCTCCGCCCGCAATGAACCTCCCGACATTGATGTGGATTTCGAACACGAACGGCGTGAAGAAGTGATCCAATATATCTATAGAAAATATGGACGTGATCGTGCAGCTATAGTGGCTACAGTTACACAGCAACATCAAAAAGGTGCGATCAGGGATGTTGGAAAAGCAATGGGACTTTCCATTGATACAATTAATCGTTTATCGGGTTCTATCTCTGGCTTTGGCGACGAATGGTTCGACAGAAAAAAAATCATTGAACAAGGATTGAACCCAAACGATAAACTATTGAAAAAGGTTTTACAACTCACAGAACAATTCATGGGCTTTCCAAGACAGCTCGGTCAACATACCGGTGGATTTGTTATTACCAATGGAAAGCTTTCTGATCTATGCCCCATCATGAATGCGCGCATGGAAGACAGAACCTGCATTGAATGGAACAAGGATGATATTGATGCGATGGGTTTTCTTAAGATTGATGTGCTGGCTTTGGGAATGCTGACTTGTATCCGAAAGGCTTTTGAACTCGCTAAGGAAAATTATGGTCTTGATCTAACCCTGGCCAATATTCCTCAGGATGATCCTGCTGTGTACGACATGATCTGCCATGCAGATACGATCGGTGTTTTTCAGATCGAGAGCCGTGCACAACAAGCCATGCTGCCTCGCCTCAAGCCTCGCAGCTTTTATGATATCGTGATTGAAGTAGCTATTGTGAGGCCCGGACCGATCCAGGGAGATATGGTACACCCATATTTAAAACGCCGGAATGGAGAAGAACCTATCGAATATCCATCAAAAGAGCTTGAAGAAATTTTAGGTCGAACACTGGGCATCCCATTGTTCCAGGAACAGGCGATGAAGATCGCCATTGTTGCAGCGGGTTTTACTCCATCCGAAGCAGATGAGCTTCGTCGCAGCATGGCAACTTTCAAATTGAAAGGCACGGTCACCCAGTTTGAAGAAAAATTGATCCAGGGCATGTTGAAAAATGGATACAAACCTGAATATGCCTATCGCGTTTTTAAACAATTGGAAGGTTTTGGCAGTTATGGTTTCCCGGAGAGTCATGCGGCCAGCTTTGCGTTGTTAGTTTATGTTTCTTCATGGATCAAATGTTACTATCCCGATGTGTTTGCTTGTGCATTGCTCAATAGTATGCCGATGGGTTTCTATCAGCCTGCCCAGATTGTTATTGATGCCAGGAAGCATGGCGTCGAAATAAAACCAGTTGACATCAATTATTCTAATTGGGACAACATACTTGAAAAGACTCCCCCCTCCTATCCCCCTCTTGAGGGGGTGTCCCGACCTTGCGTTGGGACGGAGGGGGTATCACTCCGCCTTGGCTTTCGACAGATAAAAGGAATTCGCGAAGAAGACATAAAGATACTTTTGTCCGGTCGAAAGAAATTGTTTACGACCATTAATGAATTGCGTAATCTAAATCTCTTCCAGGCTGCACTTGAAAAACTTGCAGATGCAGATGCATTCAGATCAATAGGACTCGACCGGCGACAGGCATTATGGGAAATATCAAACAATGACCGGCCTATCGCTTTATTTTCTGGTCAGCCTTCTGATGCAGAAGAAAAAGTATCCTTGCCTGAAATGACTTTATCAGAACATGTTGTTGATGATTATGCTGCTACCTCTTTGTCAATAAAAGCTCATCCGATAAGTTTTGTTCGGGAAAAACTTCAGCAACTTCGCATCATATCAACCAAAGAACTCAATGATCTGCACGATGGTGAAATGGTGAAAATTAGTGGACTTGTTTTGGTGAGGCAACGACCAGGCACAGCCAGTGGAGTTTGCTTTATTACTATTGAAGATGAGACTGGTTTTGCTAACCTGGTAGTTTTTCCAAATCTATTTGAAAAATACAGGAAAGAAATTCTGCAATCACGACTGCTAATGGTTGAAGGCAAACTACAACGTGAAGGCGAAGTGGTACATGTGATTGTAAGCAGTTGTTATGATCTCTCAAAATTACTTCGTCATCTTACCGCATCCCGAAACGAGGATCCGCCTCTGCTAACTCTTTCACGTGCCGATCAAACACCTTCCTCCGTTTATCCGGATCAGAACAAAAAAACACAGGCCGGAGAAAATGCGCAGTTAAAAATTTTTCCTTCGGGGAGAAATTTCAGATGAATTAAAGAAGCCACGCATAAAAATATTTCTGAGTAAATTTAACTATGCATCGAACCGCACTCATTCTTGCATATTTATTTATCTGTGTTAACTGCTTCTCACAACAATATCCTTTTGTCCATTATACACCCAGGGAAGGCCTTGTAAATAACCGTGCACGATTTATTTTCCAGGACAGCAAAGGAAAATTATATATTGCCACCTATGGCGGACTGAGTGTGTATGACGGCAGCCGTTTCATGAATTACGCGACAAATAATGGCCTGGCAGTCGACCTGGTAAATGATGTTGTGGAAATGGGCGAAGATTCTATATGGGTTCTCACAAACGCCAATAAGATCAACTATCTCATACGCGGAAGACTTAAAGAATTTCATCCTGCAGATAATTTTACTCCACTTACCAACCAGCTCTTAAAATGCAGCAACGGTTATTACTACGCCATTGCCGATGATGGCTTCTTTCGCCTTGAACACAAACGATTCATCAAAATTGAATTTCCAGGACTGGCCAAGCAATTAGCAAAAACATTTTTCCAGGCCGCAGAGATCGACAACAAACTTTATATTCTTTCCAATCCCGATTACAAACTCGCAGCGTCGAATTTACTGGTGTTTGATCTGTCGCGGAATAAGCTCCTTGCCTGCGACACAAATATCAAAGCCGATCAATTATTCAGACTTTCGGCACATGAGTTATGGGTTTCGACAGCGAAAGGATTGTATTTCCTGGATGTAAAGTCTAACGATGTTAACCCAATTCAATTAAGGCCCATACCTGACTCCTGGCATGTTCCAAAGGAACCGCCGAAATTCATATTGAGAGATCGGCAAAATAGTACGTGGGTGGCAACCGGGAAGGGAGTATACAAAATAGCAAAGACTGGCCAAACAACTTTCTTTACAACGGAAAATGGCTTGCCCACGAAGGCACAAACCTCAATTTTCGAAGATTATGAAAATAATATTTGGTTCACCAATGATCTGACAGGTGTTTGCAAGCTCGCTAACTCTCAGCTTGCGTATTACCCGGTTTTAAAGCCCGGTCATACGCCGACCGATATTTTTATCCGACCGTCGAGTGATTCGGTCTGGATGTACGATGACTTTCATCGCCGGGTAACGTTGTTGCGTCCCGATGGACAGACAGAAGAATGGACAAATCCGAACGAATCTCTTCCCTACGCACAATTTGTTTCTGCAAATGGACAATGGCTGTTGAGTGGGAAGAGTATCTTTCGCTGGAATGCGGTACCGAATAGCAAACACTATTCTCTCACTCTCTTTTACAAGGATTCTTTAAACCCTATTGGATTTATTTCAGCAATCACCGATGGCACTGGGAATTTGATAATAGTTTCCGATAAACTAGTCGTTGTGACTGCTAATAAAATACTCAGTGAGCCGGTTCATTATATGGCAGACCAGGTTGCAGTTGACAAACTTAACCACATCTGGGTGGCAACGCGGAGTGATCAGTTGTATTGCTTCGAAATCTCAGGCACCGCCAATGAACCAAAGCTTTCATTATTGCGAACTTTTGATAAGGTGGTGCGCGGCAGCCCACGTTCCATTGTTGCGGATCAGGCTGGCAATGTCTGGATCGGCACAAGAGATGAAGGTCTTTACTGCGTTCACTTTGATGGATTGAATTTGAGATCCTGGAAACAGTTGACAACCGTAAATGGGTTGTCTGCGAATTTTGTCAACTATTTATTTTGTGATAAGGACAATAATATTTGGGCGTGCACTCCATCGGGACTCGATAAGATCAAAATAGATAACGACCATTTCTTAGTGGAAAACATCACAAAGAGTAATAACCTCTATCTCTCGATTCTAAAAATCCAGGAAACTAAGCAAGGCAATTTTTGGATATTGACAACTGCAGGGATAGTTACTTACAGCTCGCTTCCTCAACGGACAAATGATTGGAAGCCGCGACTTGCATTCTCTGATGTTGTGATCAGTAATGCCGAGCAGACGGCTATACCAGCTACTCATGAGTTATCCCATAATCAGAACAATTTGTCTTTTCAGCTCTCGGCACCAACTTACATCGATGAAAAGCAAACACGATTCAGTTATTTACTGGAAGGCATTGGAAATAAAAACTGGAGCACACCCTCTACAGATGCATCGATCAATTTTGTCAACCTGCCTGCGGGTGAATATACTCTCAGGGCGAAAGCCATTTTTCTTCATGGGTTGTACCCAGACATTGAATCTTCTTATTCTTTCACGATCCTTCCACCATGGTGGCAGACATGGTGGTTCAAATTACTGGTCAGCATTGTGGTTTTAGGGCTGGCGTTATTAGGACTGAGATTTTACATCAACCGCAAGCTCGCATTGCAGCGGGTGGTACTGGAAAAAAGAAGAGCCATTGAACAAGAACGGACACGTATCGCGACCGACATGCACGACGACCTGGGTGCAGGCCTATCCCAAATTAAATTTCTTAGCGAGACGATTGGATTGAAAAAACAACAGCACTTGCCAATCGAAGAGGAAATAAGCGACATCAGAACGTTTTCGGTTGAAATGATTGATAAAATGGGAGAAATAGTTTGGGCGCTGAAT
>VBAQ01000124.1:2787-3329 GCA_005883765.1 Bacteroidota bacterium | reverse complement strand
CCTGCCGGGTTGAGGAACCCGACGATATTCCGCAGGACTATGTAAGCAGTGAGTTCCGAAGAAATATTTATTTAACGGTCAAAGAATCCTTGCACAACATTGTAAAACACGCCCAGGCAACAGATGTGTTCATAAATATTCGCATTACAAACTGGCTGAGTATAGACATTAAGGATAATGGAATTGGAATTGATGGTGCAGAGAATAAGTCGTTTGGAAATGGTTTGATCAACATGAAGGCAAGGATACAAGAATTAAAAGGCCGTTTTGAAATTATAAACAATAATGGGACACAGATCAATATCCGGGTTCCGCTGGAATAATAACTTTCGTTATATTGTCCGCTTCTGTATATCAAACTAATTTCGAAAGCATGAGCATCTCCGTTGCCATCGTAGAAGATCTTGATGCAGTAAGAAATGGATTGAAAGACTTCATTTCTCTGAGCACTGATTTTCTTGTTGTCGGAGTTTTTAAAACAGGTGAAGAGGCCCTTGCTGAACTTCCTAAGATCAGCCCGGATATTGTTATCATGTACATTA
>VBAQ01000124.1:0-2696 GCA_005883765.1 Bacteroidota bacterium | reverse complement strand
GATGAGAAGGTCTTCGAGGCATTGAAGGCCGGCGCATCTGGCTATTTGTTAAAGAACACCGGGCTTCTGGAAATAGTGGAGTCGGTGAAAGAGCTTTATGACGGAGGCAGCCCGATGAGTGCGAATATTGCGAGGAAACTGGTCAACCTGGTTCGCGATACCGGCAAAGAAACTGCATTCATGGACGTTTTGTCCAACCGGGAAAAAGAAATTCTCCAGCTACTTGCCAAGGGCTTGTTGTATAAAGAAATTGCGAATCAACTGCAAATTACAACGGGTACTGTGCGGGTACACATCCACAAGATCTACGAAAAGCTGCACGTGCAAAACAGAACCGAAGCGATCAACAAGGCGTTTGGAAAATAATTTTATTATTAAGCGCATCTCTACTTTCCACCAATATAACTTTCATCATATACCGATGAAAAAATTCTTGAAGCGTGACAAACTACTCATTTTCTAAACATGAATATGTCACTTTAGAATTATCTACCAGTTTTTCGCCGAAGCAATTTCAAGCCGTATAACTTTCATCATATTGTCTTAGGTCGCTCTCCCATCTAATTTGCGGCCCGAATCTTATTTATACGCAACCTCAAATTTCTTTTATGGCAATTGCCCTGCAACCTGTGTCTCAATCGAAGCGTGATGCAAGTCTCGATGTCCTTCGTGGTTTTGCTTTGGCCGGCGTGTTATTGACGTTCTGCGCGGGTGATGTTGGTTCGTCTCCCGGTTATACTAATTCCTTTTTGGATGAAGTGATCAGTTGGACAAAGTGGATCCTTGTCGAAAATAGAATGTACACGATGCTCATTATCATTTTTGGGATAGGATTTCATGTGCAATTGGAAAAGGCAAAACGAAAAGGAGTATCACTGATTCCTTTTTTTAGCCGTCGACTGATCGGACTTCTCCTGATCGGTTTTCTTCATGCTATTTTATTAAGCACAAGAGACATCCTGATGTTCTATGCCCTTGCCGGAATTGTATTACTACTGATTCACAAAGCATCGAACAGGTTGTTAGTGGTGCTGATGCTGGCCTTGTTTTTAATCGAGGGTCCCGCCGTCAGGTATGTATTTCCTCAAGTGTGGCCGCAGATAGCATCCCTGAAACAGGCAAATAATTATGCCGACCATGTACGACACAACTGGCAATTTTTCAAATTATACCACCAGGTCTATTTCATCTATATCGAAATGCTGTCACACTTTTTGTTTGGTTTCTGGATTGCCCGGGTCAATATTTTGGGAAAAATAAAAACTAATAAAAAACTACGACGCAACTTAATCCTCATCTCGCTGGCTGCAAGTGTCGTGTTGATACCCGGCTATTATTTCTGGTTGTTCAAATCTGCCCCGATATTGTTTGGTAAGGTCACTCAACCCTGGCTGCAAACCATCATCGGAATAGGAATGCGTAGTATCTGGCAGATCTGGATGTTTGTTTCTGTTACACTGTATAGCACCCTTTTGATCAGTCTTCTTGTTTCTGATAAAACCAAAAAATATCTGAAGCCACTGGCTGCGTTTGGCCAGATGGCGCTTAGCAATTATTTAATGCAATCACTATTACTGGTTCCGTATTTATTGTTGTTTAACAAATATGACAATCTTCCTCCTTTAAATGGATTCATTTTATTCGTCGTTGTTCTGGCCATGCAACTTTCTTTCAGTGCGTGGTGGATGGCCCGATATAAAATGGGTCCGTTCGAATGGCTGCTGCGTTCGTTTACTTACTGGAAATGGCAACCGTTAAAAAGATCTTCCGGGGAAAAGTTTAATCAAAGGGAGGAAGTCGTGAAGGTGACCGCAATGGCATCTCTTGTGTAAAAATCAAAAATGGCAGGGATATATATTTTCGGATAAGGTTGGTGGACAGAAGGGTTCAGGTTAAATATTATTCGGGACGTTTGTTGATTACTGAATAACAAGTTTTGATTCAAGATGACTTGGCCCGGGGTCCTGCTTATTGTGGGACCCTTTTTGTTAAGCTCTTCGAATAAGCACAAAATAATAGACAAACTAACCTTTCACAGAGTCTCGCCCTACGGAAGCTGTGTGGGGAGACTTGCGGAAAAAAATCTTATCATTGTTAAGTTTCAGATTACTTTGATGATATCTTGATGCAGAATTCTCGCACGATTTTATTAAACTCTTCTGATTTTTCCATATTACTCACATGACCAGCATTTGAAATGATTACAAGTTTTGAGTTGGGTATCAAACTATGTAGTTGATGTGCCACATTTATTGGGGAACGTTTGTCCGCATCACCCCAAATTAAAATAGTCGGCACATTGATAGTTGGAAGCAAACGGCGTGTATCGGCGATTGCCAAAGCTGTCGCCATTAATCGAAAACCTAAGGGGTGTGTATCGAACATAATTTTTGCGAGATCCTTCTTTGCATCTTGTGGTGGCGAATCACTAAACATTCCTGATAAATATTTTGAAACAAATTCGCTGGGAGGAAGCGAGGAATCTTTTATGCAAGAAGCTAGTCGAGCTCTGGCTATCGAATCTGAAAGAGAACCTGTCCAACCTGCATAAGTGTCAGCAAGAGCTAGAGAGATTACGTAAGTTGGATACCGAAAAAAAAATTCTTGTGCAAGAAGACCGCCCCATGATAGACCGAGCATGTGTGCTTTCTTAACCCCAACGGAATCAAGAAATGCTTTAAGACAATCCGCATATT
>VBAQ01000351.1 GCA_005883765.1 Bacteroidota bacterium | reverse complement strand
ACACAAAAATTAATTGGTAAATTCATATCGCTATGCCAGAATCATCCCTGGACCATATCAGTAAATTCTCTTCTGTTTTTGAGCCAGGCTTACTAGCAGAGCTTGAATCGAATCATATGCTGATGCAGCCCCGGGCGGGTGAGATCATGATGAACCCTGGCCAAACCATTCGTGCGGTACCGCTCGTAGTGAGCGGAACATTTAAAGTGAGTCGCGTAAATGACGCGGGACAAGAATTGCTCTTGTATTATGTTCGTGAAGGCGAAAGCTGCGCAATGACCTTTACCTGTTGTATGATGGCGCATTTCAGCGTAATAAAAGCCTCCTGCGAAGATGATAGTGTGTTGCTCTGTGTTCCTATGCACGTGATGGATCAATGGATGACAAAATATCCAACCTGGAAAAGATTCGTGATGACGACCATTCTTAGCCGCTTCACTGAGATCATTAAAGCAATTGACGAGGTAGCATTTAAAAAACTGGATGACCGCCTTGTCAATTACCCGAAAGAAAAATCAAGCGTAACAGGTTCGTCGCTCATCAACTTGAGCCACCAGCAAATCGCAGACGAACTGGGAACTAACCGCGTCGTCATTTCCCGCCTGCTAAAAAAACTCGAGATAGATAAAAAACTTCTTCTCTACCGAACTCAGATCAAGCTTTTGAAAGATCTGTAACAGTTGCTACAGGGAACTGTAACATTTGTTACTGGAAATACCCTCTCCACAGTTGCATATTTGCTATACAAAGGCAAACGCAATGAACCTCCTGGTCAAAATTCTAAACCGCCTCACAAATTTTAACTTAACGGCGTTTCATTACTATTATTAAAAACTAAAACCATCGTTATGTACATTCGATTATTAAGTTTCCAAACGAACGGCAACAAAAAAACAGAAGTAGCAACCATCATGGATGATATTATGCCAAAGATCAGATCACAAAATGGCTGTAAGGATTGCAAGTTCATGATGCATGAGAGTGATGACCATTATGCCCTACTGGTATTTTGGGAATCAAAGAAACAGGCTGATGCTGCAGCTGAGATCATCGGGCCTCAACTGCTTCCTGCTCTGAATAGAATTACAAAGGAAAATCTCACTCATCGTCTTTACGAAGAGTATCAGCCGGAAGCTGTTTTAGTATAGAACGAGTAACATTTTTTTAGAAGTCAGGATTTAATTACCTTTCAAATCCCATAAAAAAATAAAACTATGTCAATTCGATTAAACGAAATCGCGCCAGATTTCAAAGCCGAAACAACCCAGGGCCCCATCAGTTTCCACGAATGGATTGGCGATGGATGGGCCGTTCTTTTTTCGCATCCCAAGGATTTCACACCTGTGTGCACAACCGAGTTGGGATATATGGCTAAACTGGAGCCAGAATTCAGAAAACGAAACTGCAAGATCATTGGCCTTAGCGTAGACCCTGTCGAGAGCCACTCTAAGTGGTCCCAGGACATTTTGGAAACGCAGGGGTTTTCCCCGAATTATCCCATGATCGGGGATCGTGACCTGACTGTCGCAAAACTCTACGATATGTTGCCAGCGGATGAACCGGGCACTTCGGAGGGCAGAACGGCTGCAACCAATGCAACGGTGCGCACTGTGTTTGTGATAGGTCCCGATAAAAAAGTAAAACTCATGTTGACCTATCCCATGACAACAGGCCGCAACTTTGACGAAATACTGCGTGTGCTTGATTCAATGCAATTGACAGCAGCACACAAAGTAGCTACGCCGGTTAACTGGAAGAAAGGTGAGGATGTCATTATTGTTTCATCGGTATCCGATGCCGAAGCAAAAGAAAAATATCCGGAAGGATGGAAGGCACCCAAGCCCTATTTGCGTATCGTCCCTCAACCAGGTTTGGTTGCGGAGCCCGCTTGATGAAGGTCACCTGGATCTTTAATCATTATTTGGAAAAGAAAAAAATCAGCTATGCAGGGTCTTGTGAGACCCTGCTTTTTTTGTTGATATAGTCGCTCAAACTTTACCTTAGGATTGACACAGCGCCACGACAAGTTGTCTGTATTTTTGAGTTTGAATTCCAAAACTCAAATTATGACTCTTGAACACGTTGCCATCTGGACAAATGATCTCGATGCCTTAAAAAAATATTATACCAGGTACTTCAATGCGCAGTCAAACGATAAATACAGCAATCCGAAAAATAATTTCGCGAGTTATTTTCTAAGTTTCGGATCGGGGTCAAGACTGGAACTGATGAAACTACCAGATATTCCCCAAAATTTAAATGATACGATCGACAAGCAACACCTGGGTATCATTCATCATGCATTTGGTGTTGCTACGATGGAAGAACTAGATAAAAAAGCGCAGCAATTGCAAAACGATGGATTCATAATTTTAAGCGGGCCAAGAAA
>VBAQ01000350.1 GCA_005883765.1 Bacteroidota bacterium | reverse complement strand
TGTTTGAATGCCATTTTCGCAAGGGATAAATCCTGCAGTATTCATCAATGATTCGTATCGCTGTAATAGAATTTTGGAGACTTTTTCCTTTAACTCAAGTATGGGTATGGCATCTTCCTGTTCGGCCTCATTTTCCCAAACCACGTGAAGGATCACATTCTTGTAATTTTCATCCTTATGATGATCATGTTTTTTCCAGTCAGAAGTCTTGAAGTGCAGTTCAATATTTCCCGCCCAGGTGGTTGTACCAATTTTAATTTTTGCCTCCGAAAAATCAGGGCCCTGGTTGGTATTGTATTGACCCGGAAAAATTATTTGCAGAGTTTCTCCCGAGGAAGTGGTCAGTTCGCTCTTATTAAAATATTGGAACTGCCAGATAAATTGCAGCAGTCGTTCCGTCAATGTGAAATGGTTTAATGGTTGAATTGTTGAATTGTCCATCTTAAATTACAGAATCGACGACATCTATCCAACGATAAAACCGTTTAACCAATGATTTTTTTCAGCTCTTTTAGCACCCTGCTCACCGGTAATCCCATGACGTTATAAAAATCGCCAACCACGGATTTAATTCCGACCACACCGATCCATTCCTGGATGGCGTACGCGCCAGCCTTGTCATATGGCTTGTACTTGTCCACGTAGAATTCGATTTGTTCCAGCGTGAGATCGTGAAAATAGACATCGGTACTGTCGGCAAAGGAAATTTCTGTTTGATCGCTCATGATAACGACACCGGTTATCACGGCGTGTTTTTGAGCCGAAAGATCTGAAATGATGCGCACAGCTTCATCTCTGTCCTTTGGCTTACCGATAATCCTTCCCTTTAAAACAACGATCGTGTCAGCAGCGAGAATGATTGACTTCTTTTGTACGTGAGATTGAACAGCCAATGCTTTTTGGCGGGCAACATGAACGGCGACCGCATCCACTGTCAATCCAGCCGGATATGTTTCATCAGTTCCATATACCACAACTTCAAAAGGAACTTCCGCCCATTCTAATAGTTGTTTCCTTCTTGGTGAAGAGGAAGCCAGGATTATTTTCTTCATAAATAGAAATAAAAAAAGATCATCGATAGAATTCCTGTAAGCATTACTGTCTTCGCGATATTGCTTAAAAAGTGAAATTGCCGGGGCGTCATCGCTTTAAACAATTTATAAAACAGGTATGCGAGCGGAAGAATGATCAAAATCACGCTATAGACGATCGGCCACCACCAATGGAACCGAATGATATAAACTTGCATCGTCACCAGCAGAGCCAGCAAAACGATCATCCAAACGGCTATGTAAATCTTCGTTGAATTCATTCCCCAAACGATGGGCATGGTGCGACTGCCGTATCTGGCATCTCCCTCTATGTCTTCCATGTCTTTGATCGCTTCCCTGATCAGGGATAATATGAATGCAAATCCCGCATACAAAAATCCAAGTCTCATGATTTTATTTTGAACCACCAGCCAGGCAGGGTCGACCTGTGTTCGCAATGTCAAATGATATTCAGACAAACACAAGATCAAAACTACCCAGGCGGTGAGAAACGAGATCAGGACATTTCCTGAAAGCAATTTGCGTTTTAAAGAGACCGAATAGCCAAACAATAAGAACACGGTTGCGAAATTTGCTAGCACGATATACCATAGCCCGGTAGTCCAGGAAATATATAAACTCAGCGCCACACCGACTCCGCTTAGTACGAAATGCCAAAGCATCGCCCAGCGCCTCGAAACAATCATATCCACAACATTTTTTTTTGGCCTATTTACCTGGTCAATGTCCACATCGAAATAGTCATTGATGATATATCCTGCTGCTGCAATAACCACTGAAGCAACAACCAACAAAAAAAAGCGGTTTTGATCGATAGAAGGCTCGGCGGCTGACGGTTTTAACAATGGAACTAAAATGCAGTAATAAAATAAAAACTGAGTAAGTGCAATAAAAATGAGATTGGGCACCCGGATCAATTTCAAAAATGCTGCGATCAATCTCATCGTTATAAATTTCAAAGTCCAAATTCCAAGTTCCAAATAAAATACAAACCAAAAATGTCCCTGCGATTTGGAATTTGAGATTTGCTTTTAAGGTTTTCATTTAGAAACCACGTCTTCATGAAAGATCCATTTGTCCTGGACGCGTAATACTTTTTCGATCACGTCCCTCGCACATCCAAGCCCACCGCCTACTGGCGAAATATATTTTGATATTTCAAGAATTTCCGGCACAGCATCCGCGGGGCAACATGGCAAGCCAACTCTTTGCATTAGGGCCACGTCCGGGAGATCGTCAGCCATGTACAAGA
>VBAQ01000349.1 GCA_005883765.1 Bacteroidota bacterium | reverse complement strand
CCAACACAATAAGATGCTCCTGAATAGTGGGCTCGTCATTGCGAATAGCAGGCCCCGTTTGTGTTTTTGAAGGAGAAGTGCTTCTAAGTCTGTGAGCAGTTTCTTCGATCAACGGAAGGAGCTTTTGAAAATCGATCCCTTCCTTTTTGCAGAAATCCTCCGTCAGCACGTACAAATGATTCACGAAGTTGCTTACGACCACGGCAGCTATATGCATCTTCAGCCGTTCCTCGTCTCCAGCCACGATCACCTTGTCTTTTGAAATCGATTGAGCAAGCTGTTCAAGTTTTTTCCTGGCCACATCATCACTTGCATCAATAAATATAGGTATCTCGGGCAACTCTTTCACGTCCTGCCTCAGGCTTTGCAAGGGATAAAAGACACCATAATGATGCGACATGTTTTTCAATACATCTTTTTTTACGGAAGCCGCTGTATGTGCCACAACCTTTCCCGGTACGCGAACATGCTTCGTCACTTCATGGATAGCATCGTCGGCAACAGCAATGAGATAAATATCAGCGTCTTTTCGTATCACAGACCAATAATTAGTAGACTCAGTTTCGAACTGGTAGGCAAGTTTGCTCGCTGCAGCGGCATCGCGGCCAAATATCTGCACGATCCGATGTCCGGCCTGTCTTAGCTTCCGGCCCAGAACAGCCGCCACGTTTCCTGTGCCAATGATGATTATATTCATGTCCCAAATTCCCCGGCGCGGAGTATATTTTGATTTAATTATTGAAGTATCGCATGAAATTAAAACAAAAACTGGCAGTTGCTTATCTTAAAATAAGCTTCAGGATACTTTCAATTCTTTCAAAAAAGAAAGCAGCTAAAAAAGCGCTTGATCTTTTTAGAACACCTCAGCGAAGGGCAAAAAAACAGCCCTCCGCAATTTTCAATGAAGCGAAAACATTGGAATTTAACCTGGAAGGAATTTCCATTCATGGCTATCGCTGGAATAAGAATCCCGTCAAAAAAATTCTTATCATTCATGGATTCGAG
>VBAQ01000123.1:263-10679 GCA_005883765.1 Bacteroidota bacterium | reverse complement strand
CACTCGTCCCAAATCCTCACGCCGTGGTCCTTTAGGTAAGCAATATTTGTTTCGCCTTTCAAAAACCACAGCAATTCATAAATGATACTCTTCAGGTGCAACTTTTTTGTCGTTACCAATGGAAAACCTTTTTTTAAATCAAAGCGCATCTGGTAGCCAAAACAGCTCGTTGTTCCCGTTCCTGTGCGGTCAGATTTTTCCACGCCATTATCGAGTATACGCTGAAGCAGATCGAGATATTGTTGCATGAATGCAAGTTAAATAGAACCAGGATTTCCAGGATTCGCAAAAACAGATTGTGAGGACAATGGGGATAATCAACCAAAAGTAACAAGTCGCACAAGTGGACGGGAAACCAATCAAAACTAGACCGCTCTTGACTTTTGCTTTTAAGTTTTTACCTATAAACTCCTCCTTTCGATTTCTTTTTTGATCAACACCAGTTCTCTTCCGGTCTGCCCTTTCACCGAACTGTTCTCCTGGGCACGGCGCATCAGGTAGGGAATAACATCTTTGATGGGGCCAAAGGGAAGATACTTACTCACATGGCACCCAACCTTGGCCAGGTTGAAAGTGATATTATCACTCATGCCATACAATTGGGAAAAATGTACATGCTCGTGGTTAAGCGGCAGTCCCTTTTGCCGAAGTAACTGAGTGGTCAATAAATTACTGTATTCGTTGTGCGATGCAACGACCAGTGCGATCCGATCAATATGTTCAACGCAGAATTGAATAGCTGCATTGAAATCCCGGTCTGTTGCTTCCTTATTTGGTTGAATGGGTGAAGGATAATTCATTTGATCTGCTCTTCTTCTTTCCTTTTCCATATAGGCCCCACGAACGAGTTTGGTTCCCAAAATAAAATTTCGCTGTAGGGCCGCTTCATAACAATCTTTTAAAAACTGCAAACGGTCGTGACGATACAACTGCAGAGTATTGTATACAACCACTGTGTTCTTGTTAAACTTTTCCATCATTAAAACGGTGATTACATCAACCGGATCTTGTACCCATGTTTCTTCGGCATCAATGAACACGGCCACATTTTTTTCAAAAGCAGTTTGACAGATAAGCAACAATCTGTCTTGCACTCTCTCCCACTCTTTTGTTTCATCAGCCGTTAAAGACTCGAGGGCTTTCGAAAATCTTTTCATTAATGAACCCGCATTTAATTCAACAGAGTGATCGAGCTTTTCCAATAAACCAAGCCTGGCAATACCGGTAACCTTTACGCTCATGTACGGGATGTTCGGTTGAGTGGCTGCATAATTTATCACACGAATGAATTCTTCTGTGGCATGATCAAACGCCTCTTCGCCCTGGCCACCCTCCACGCCATAGTCTAAAATTACCTGCACTCCATATTCACCTAATTTTTTAGCCACCGCGGCAGTCTCTTGCAGCGTTTCACCTCCGACAAATTGTTTGAAAATTGTTTTGCGAATGACTCCTTTAATTGGCAGACCCACACGGATAGCCCAGGGCGTAACTCGTGTACCCAGTTTCACCAGCCATTGATAGCTCATGGATTTAAAAAGAAAGCGGGCTTTTTTTAGTTCTTTATCCGTCTTGTAAGCAAATGCATTTTCTGTATTATCAAAGGAAATAATGGGGTTGGACTGCATACCTGGCTTTTGTTCCGATAGCCATCGGAAGCGGCAAAGGTAATAGGCAATAGGCAATAGACAATGATGCTGCTCATCGTATGCCATGGAGTCATCACCTCATGGCGACCTCTTACCTTTGCAAAAATTTATATGATGGATCCAAGAAAGCCTTCTGATAGTTTGACGATGATGACAGAAATAGTTCTTCCCAATGACACAAACGTGTTTGGAAGCCTGATGGGCGGAAGATTGATGTACTGGATGGATATCGCCGCCGCCATATCAGCACAAAAACATTGCAATGCACCAGTGGTAACTGCATCAGTAGATAACATCTCCTTTGAAAGCCCAATCAAACTTGGGAACACAGTTCATATCGAAGCACGGGTGACAAGAGCGTTCAATACGTCAATGGAAGTACACTTAAAAGTCTGGGGCGAAGATCACATTCAACAATATAAATACAAGAGCAACGAAGCGTATTACACTTTCGTTGCGCTGGATGCAAGCAGTCGGCCCAGACCCGTTCCGCAATTAATGCCCGAAACTGAAGAAGAAAAAAAATTATTTGAAGGTGCACTAAGAAGAAGACAGGTGAGATTGATACTTGGAGGAAAAATGAAGCCGGATGACGCTGCGGAGTTAAGAGCCTTGTTCATACCCCCAAATCCTCTTAAGGGGACTTAAGAAAAAAATGATTGAAACCCTTTGTAACATTTTCACTTTTCACGTTTCACGTTTCACGTTTCACTTTTGACTTTATTTATCTCCGTTTCCCAATGATGTGCTCCCATCATCATGTGAGCTTTGCTTTGTTCAATCGCATCCATCACCTGCGCTAAAATCACCTGAGCCGGCGCATCATAATCAACCTCGAGTGGTTTTTTGAAAGTGACCGAGAGTGTTGATCCTTTCTTCTTAAACTTTAATCCCTTTTTATTAAAGGCTCGCCAAAAACCGCTGATGACCACGGGGACAACGATAGGTCTTGATTGTTGAATGATGAACGCAGTCCCTTTTCGTGCGGGAGCGAAAGGTTTGGTGGTTCCTTGTGGAAACGTGATGACCCAATTATCTTTTAACGCCCTGGTTACTTTCCTGGTGTCAGATGGATCGAGGCCGCGGCGAACTTCTTTTCCCTCCACTCTCCATGTACGCTTCACAGTTAGCGCACCTGCCAATGAAAAAAAACGGCTGATCCAACTGCCTTTCATCGTTTCCTCTGCTGCTACATAGTACACACTCGTAAATGGATTTAATAAATAATAGGGAAATCCCAACCGGTTCTTCTTTCCCCATTTCACTGCGCAAAAAATATGGAGAAAGGTGATGACATCAGCAAAATATGTTTGATGATTGCTTACGAACAAAACATTTCGTCGGGGAAGATCTTTAATATTTTCAGTACCGGAAATTTTGAGTCGATTGATCCAGACAAGTCCCGGGTAGGAGACAATGCCCACAATGGCATATACTATTGCCCTGATGATGCGAACCCGTTTGAGCTTATCATACAATGAAGCCATGAGAATACAAATTACAAAATACAAATTCCAAATTACAAATACTCCTTACATCAACTGGAATTTGAAACTTAAAATTGTTATTTTGCAAAAAAGGCTCCTGGAAAGGAGCCCTGTGAAATTAATAAACCTGACTAACTATCTGAAAAAGTTAAAACCCATTTCTCCGCAACTCATCAACCCCACTCTCATCTAATACGGTTAAGGAATGTGCCCATTCGGTATCACCTGTTGCTTACTACTATTTTTTCAACAGTCTGAACACCTGAATCACGATTGATAACTTTCAAACTATACATACCTTGTCCAAGGTTGTCGATCTGTAAAAGATTTCCTGTGACGCCCTTCCATTGCTTCACCATTCTTCCGCTCAGATCCATCAACATCACATCGCGGGTACCTTCGGCATCGTCGAATACTACATTTACTCGGCCATTAGTGCTTGGATTCGGATAAACAATGATCTTACCGCTTTGTTCGTAACCACGCACAGCCCGAATCTCACTAAATTTCGCCCGACCATCGATATCCACTTGTTTGATACGATACTGAGTAATGCCTTTAGACGAATTGGCTACATCAGTAAATGTATACGTGAAAGGCACACTGCTATTACCATCAGCAGCCTGCGTAGGAATAAAGGCTACTAGATCCCACGCACCCGCGCCCATATTTCTTTGCACTGCAAAACCACTGTTGTTCACTTCACTAGCTGTTTCCCATCTCAGGGCAACATTCGCACGGCTCACACGCGTTGCATTAAAGGATTTAAATGTAACTGGTAATGGTGCGCATAAAGTTGATGGAATTAAAATGACCACGGTGCCGCCAGCAGCTACTCCAGTGGTTATGGTTGCGACCAATATGAGATCCTGGTTGATATTGGCGGCAGGTATGCTACCAGTCACAACAGTAGAAGCGCCGGTAATGCTGAACTGCGTCGTATCTACAATTAATGCATCAACCGACAATGCCAAATGTCCGTCGCCGTTTACATCAGCGTACACTAAATAATAACCATTTAATGTTGCGCCCGATTGGTTAACCAGGGTTGCGCTAAACGTTAACGAAGCACAGTTTGCAAGAGCACCGACACCAGCACTGAGATAATTTATAGCATACAACCTGTGACAGCTGACACATTGTGCTGCTTGCGCTTGCGCGGCCTGGCTCGACCAGAAGTCAAGCGCCATTATAAATGGTGTATTGCAATCCGCAGGGAAAGTGGCGGTGACACCTGTTAGCACAAAAAAAGAAGATCCATCGGGCAATACGGTCACGGTTACGGAGCCAACAGAATTTAAGTTCACGGTTGGATCAGGAGGATAACTGGTCAATAATACGGGCGTAGCTCCCGAATTGTCAATTCCAATATTTAGAAATGCACTGGCAAGGGTAGTTGCCGTGGGAGGTTGTATCGTCTCATTGTGCGATGGCAATCCATCCACACAATTAAAAAAATCGGGGTAGGCAGATTCTGCCCAGCCATGCAGGAAAATAAATTTGTTCCCATTATTATTTTCCATTGAAAAGCTCAGGTCAAAAGTTGCGGTGCAACTCCCTGATGTCTGAGTTCCGACCTGGACAATGTTTTGAATTAAAATGTTAGAAACACTGCATTGGGCAATTGTCTTTTGCAATGCAAGCCCCAAAAGGGCTAAAGTTACCAGATAGCGTAGAGGTGTTTTCATAAACCTTGATTAAAATTTAAGTAATCAGTTAAATTTAACCGCCAAACAAATTTTCAGGAATGGATAGTTTTACAGAGGGATTAGACCTAGGATGTAAAGTTTCAGGGTGCGGGATTAATTACAGCTAAAAAAACGTACCAAAAAAAAACTTATTCATTAACGAAGGGTTATCATGCAAAAAGAAAAACATTGTAGAGATAATTCTACATACGTCAAAACATTTTAACTAAGTGGGGCTGATCTCGAATAACAGAAGCGTCTGAGATGCCCAGGGTTGACTAAGTGGCGGCCATCCCAAGATGATGATCTATCCGCGTAACTAAATGCTTGAAATCGTAAGGTTTCAAGACAAAATCATCCGCCCCATATTTCAAAACATCAATGCTGGTTTCAGGAAAAGCGGAATAAAGAATAACTTTTATTTGTTTTGTGACCAAATTGTTCTTTAATTCAAAGCAAATATCCCGTCCGTCCCTGTCACCAAGTTTTATGTCCAAAAGAATGAGATCCGGCTGAAATGATCTCAGCACCTCTGGAATATTTTCCGGCCTTGCCAACGAAAACACATCGTATCCTTTTTGTCTTAGCATAGTGCTGCCTAAGAACAATAGGTCTGCATCATCATCAATAACAAGGATCTTAAACATTCCAGGGACTTTTAGACGATACGTTGTGTACACAACGAGTATAAATGAATTAAAAGCGAAAATTCAAGCTCATTTTAATAGGCGGATAAGGCCACATTTCACCGCAAAAATTATGCAAATCAGGTTTGACATCATTAAGTTACGTCTGCCGATAAGGTCTTCGGAGATCACCGGAAAAATTTTTTTTAAGAATCGACGCGGATAGACAAGTAAATTTACGAATCAATGAGACAATAACGTTTGTCATGTAGAATGCTTTCCACATTTGCGCATTATCTGTTGTGGTGCCATCGGCTCTACCTTTTAACCCCAGCGTGTTTTACTGGCCTTAAAATTGACATAAGGTTTAACTCAACCTTTCCAGGCATGAAACATCTCCTCTGCACACTACGACACAAGGCAGATTCTATTTTAGAGAACAATACAGCGACGAAAGGTAGGCCATTAGGTTTTCAAATTGCAGTTATAACCCTTTTCACCGTTGATGTCGTTGCATTCATTACTTTTTGCATCATCAAAATAATTTCACAGTAAGTGCATCCATATAGAAAAATAAAACTCACGCAAGCGATCATCCTTCTCCTGTCCATTATCATATTGGCTATTGTTGTTTTTCTGGGTGAAAATAACCTGATTTAAAGTTCTGTGAGTGGATAATTAGAAACGGGGTTGGAAACCAAATAAGAAAGCGTCTCGTACTGAGCTTGTCGAAGTATGAGACGCTTTTACGTTGGAACTAACTACTGTTTATTCACTTTTTTGCGTGTCGTCAGATTTTTCTTCCTCTTTCAATTTTGCTTTGATCTCGGCCAGCGCTCCCAGGTCTCCCAAAGTTGCTTTCTCAACTTTACTTTGAACGGTTTTCACGGCTTTTTTTGTCTTGTCAGATTCGACCCTGGCATCTTTCTTAGCTGCCTCTTTTTCGTGTATTCTGCTTTGCTCCCAAATACGGGTGTGTGAAAGAAGAATACGTTTTTCGTTGCGATCAAATTCGATCACCATGAATTGTGAAGTTTCATCTGCGCCAATTGCTTTGCCATCTTCTTTTAGTAAGTGGCGGGCCGGAGCAAATCCTTCCAGTCCATATGGCAATTGAACAATAGCACCTTTGTCATCTCTGCGAATGACCGTGCCCTCATGAATGGAACCGATAGCGAAAGTATCCTGCAAAGTATTCCAGGGATCTTCTTCCAGTTGTTTGTGGCCTAGCTGAAGTTTGCGATTGTCTTTATCAATGCCAAGAATGACCACTTCTATGTGCTCTCCCACTTTTGTATATTCTGAAGGATGATTGAAACGTTTCAACCAGCTTAGATCGCTGATGTGGATCATGCCACCAATACCAGGCGCTAATTCAACAAATACACCATAAGGAGTGATATTCTTGACCAGTCCTGTGTGTTTGCTTCCTTCGGGGAATTTTGTTTCGATCGTGCTCCATGGGTCTTCGCTGAGCTGCTTGATGGATAAACTCATCTTGCGATTGTCCTTATCCAGCGTTACGATCTTAGCCTCATATTCATCACCGAGCTTGAAAAATTCTTTCGCATTGATCGGCGAATTTGACCACGTGATCTCACTCACGTGAACAAGGCCCTCGACACCGGGAAGTATTTCAAGGAAGGCGCCGTAGTCCTCAATGTTCACTACTTTGCCTTTCACGATCTCACCTTCTTTGATATTTTCAGGAAGTACATCCCATGGGTGTGGCGTCAATTGTTTTAAGCCGAGACTGATGCGTTTTTTCTCATCATCAAAATCGAGAACGACAACGTTGATCTTTTGATCAAGCTTCAGCACTTCGCTGGGATGAGAGATCCGGCCCCAGGAAATATCGGTGATGTACAACAAGCCATCCAAACCACCGAGATCCATGAATGCTCCGAAGTCGGTAATGTTCTTAACCGTTCCTTCAAGCACCTGGCCCTTTTCAAGTTTGCTCATGATCTGGGCACGTTGTGCTTCAATATCACTTTCGATAAGCGCTTTGTGAGATACAACTGCATTTTTGATCGCTTCATTGATCTTTACGACTTTAAACTCCATTGTCTTGCCTACAAACTGATCGTAATCAGTGACAGGCTTCACGTCAATTTGTGAACCTGGCAGAAACGTTTCCATACCGAATACATCTACGATCAATCCGCCTTTTGTTTTTGACGTAACTGTTCCTGTGATCACCTCGCCTGTCTTGTTCACTTCTACTATTTTTTCCCAGGCACGAGTAATGCGTGCCTGGCGGCGGCTCAGGTTAAGATGACCTTCACGATCTTCTTTTTCTACCACCATCACCTCCACTTCGTCCCCCACTTTGAGGCCGGGAGTGTCACGAAATTCATTAAGAGAAACCAAACCATCGCTCTTAAAACCGATGTTCAATACAACATCTGTTTTGGTAAGTCCAACGACCGTTCCTTTGATCAGTGTGCTGTCGGTAATGGCTACAAAAGTATTTTCGTACACCTTGTCATACTTTTGTTTTTCTTCTTGATTGTAAACAGTAACATTGCGTTTGTCAATGCTCCAGTCAAAATCATCATGAGCCGTCTCGATGGGGCTCTCTTCCGCGCCGGCTTGAGGCACTTCGGTCTGCGCCTCTGCAGGTGAATTTGTTGTCGCTGTAGTTGCCTCTGTTGTGTCGGCAGGGGCAGACTCCTGTGCATCAGCGTTTAATTGTTTAATAATAATTTTTTCAAACATGATTAATACCCGAGGGTTTAAAAATCGGGGCAGCAAAGATAGGGTTTTTAGTCGGGAGTCAGGAGTTCAGAGCCAGGAGTTTTCGCCTCCCAAAAGGACCATTTTTTCATCATCGCGAGGCCGGTTCCGAGGGACGTCGAAGAATGAGACCAAACAACCGTTCCCGATCCGCCGAAGGCGGAGGAATCTGATAGTTCGATAACCATTCTGCTACCCGCTCCAGAGCCCTGATTGAACTTTGGTTGCGACGCTCCGTTCAGCGTTCTGTTCGCTCTTGAGCTTAAAGACATACCCACTCTAAGGAATCCTCCAAAGGAGTCCTCGGACCTTCGGCAGAATTTTGACTTTTTAAATTTTGCCTTTTGCCTACTGCCTATTGCCTATTGCCTTTTGCCCTTTGACTTTTCACGCCATTGTAATCCTACTCACCAACCAAAAAAATCCTTTATATATTCACTGAAAATTATTGATTGCTCTACAGCATCCTTAAGCCCATTGTAAGACTGGCCATGTTTATCTTTTGTCGCCGGATTATTATCAATAAGCCAGAACTCTTAAAAAAGAACGGACCTCTACTGCTTGCCTGCAATCATCCCAATTCGTTTTTGGATGCTGCCATTCTCGCGGACCTTTTTGAGCAACCTATCCATTCCCTGGCAAGAGGAGATGTCTTTAAAAAACCTTTCTATATCCGCCTTCTGAAGGCTCTAAGAATTCACCCGATCTACAGAACCAGTGAAGGCGTCGAAAATCTGAACATCAATTACCAAACCTTTGCGGTGTGCAAAGAGATCTTTAAACAAAATGGAATCGTACTCATTTTTAGTGAAGGCGGGTGCATTAATGAATGGCATTTACGACCATTAAAAAAGGGTACAGCGCGGATCGCCTTTAGTGCATGGGGGGATGACCTTCCGTTGGAGATCTTACCTGTCGGAATAAACTATAGCTCGTTCAGAAGATTTTCAAAAAACGTGTTCATCAATTTTGGAGAAATACTGAGCAAGCATGATTTTGATTTGAATCCCGGAGACGCGGTTGGACAGGGGAGAAAATATCAATCTTTCACCAATAAACTGCAGAAGCAACTCAAGGGACTGGTTTTTGAAATTGACAAAGATGATATCCAAAAGCAAAAAAACCTGCTTGAGATAAAGCCTTCCACCTTCACAAAAATAATTTTATTTATCCCTGCTGCAGTTGGTTGGCTTCTTCATGCTCCACTTTATTTGCCAATAAAAAATTTTACTTACCGAAAAACATTTAACAACGATCACTACGATGCTGTGCTGGTATCATTGTTATTATTTACCTATCCATTCTATGTGACCCTGCTAACAGTTATCGCAATTATTCTTACAAGAAATTTTTACTTTTTACTTTTGATTTTTGCCTTGCCTTTTACTGCTTGTGCTTATGTACAGGTGAAGCCTCAACTTGATAAGGAAATTGTATAATGCAATCAACGGAAATGAAAACGCTCTCAATTCTTTGTGTGAGCTAACGATTATTCCAGAAGTCGCTCTCTAGCATTACTGGCTTTCATGATTTTTGATGGCGCTCACAATTGCCTCCTGTTTCTGAATAGGCTCACGACTGTCATCGAATTCGTGTTCACCCGTGTTAAGTGTCGTGAAAGCAAAACCCATGACGGGATCGCTATGTATTTTTCCAAAATAGTAGATTCCTCTTTTCGAAGGCAATTTGGTATAATCCAATTGGTAAGTTGTACCGGAGATCTCACATGATGTTGTTGGCATATACTTTTTATTTATAAAACTAACAGGAGGCTAATTTAAATGGAATTAGCATTTCGTGAAAGATATTTCACTATCATTTAGGAATTTATTTTGATAAACGGTAATCGGATTGAGTTATTGAAACCACCAGGCGCGTGTAGCCTCAACTTGACAATGTAACAGCATAAAGCCGCCCAAGGAAACATAAATACGGGGTAAGCATGGATTGAATTTCAGATGCGGAGCGATTTTAAGGGACTAAGGAAACAACATATATTTACGTGTTAGCGGCAAGCCTTGACCCCTCTAAAATTCGAGACAAGCCTCAATAATTCGACCTTCGTTTCGTTTTTGTAAAGTGAGGCAACTAATTTTTCTCATCTTTTGCGTTTCCACGATCCAAGCGCATTCTCAAAAAAAGTGAAAAGCGGCAATCTCTTGACTGCGCCGGCCTAACAAAGTTACCAATTAATGTATCTGCAGTATTAAATTCACGCGGTCAAAAT
>VBAQ01000123.1:0-169 GCA_005883765.1 Bacteroidota bacterium | reverse complement strand
ATAAAACGAGAAATAGAATACGATTGGACAATCGAAATGCACGAAGGAACAATATATTTTACATCTGTTGGCTATAAACAATTCGTCAGACAAACCCCAAAATTGCTCCATACTCAAAAATTGGAAAGTATTGAAAGAGGTGGAATCTCGTTTGACAGAAAAACACTTT
>VBAQ01000336.1 GCA_005883765.1 Bacteroidota bacterium | reverse complement strand
TTTCAGGTACCGAAAGCTATGACTATGCCAGCAGTCTTTACGGACTTGGCTATCTTGAATTAGAAGCCGGTGACTACCCTAAAGCGGAAAAACTATTGATCGCTTGCAGAAATATTTTGAAAACTGCAAAAGCAGAAAAAAGTGCTGACTTTGCAATATGCAATGGAGCATTGGCGAATTTATACATAGAATTAAATCTCCTGGATAAGGCAGAGCCTTTATTGTTGGAAAATCTTGTTACGGAGGGGGAATCGCTGGGAAAAAATCATCCCAGATATGCCTCGACGCTCAATGACCTTGGAGGTCTGTACAATGAATGGGGTGACCCTGATAAGGCCGAAAAATATTATTTACAGTCTTTGAAGTTAAGGGAATCCATCTTTGGGAAAAATCATCCTGATTATGCCCAAAGTCTAAACAATCTTGCTGGCGTATACCTCGACGAACAAGAATACGATAGCGCAATCACTCTCTACACCGAAGCGGCAGAAATTACTAAGAAAATAGTTGGAGACAAACACAGCGATTATTCAAATATCCTTAGCAACATGGCGTTGGCATATGAACGAAAAGGGAATTACAGCAAGGCAGAGTCTTTGCTTATATCAGCCAATGAAATAAACAGGAAAGTACTTGGGGCCCAGCATCCACAATATTCGCTGACACTTAGAAACCTTGCAACCGTATACTTTAACGATCAAAAATATGAACAGTCAGAATCGGCTTTAAAACAAGCAAAGGACATCCAGTTGCTTGAAAGCCGCAACAACTTTTCAATGATGACTGAGAAGGAGAAAACTTCGTCGATCGACTTTGATTTTGAGGGAATGAATTTGGAAAATAATCTCGCTTTGCGACAACATAAATCTATGGATCTGTTGCGGTTTAATTTTGATGAGTTGCTTTTTCTTAAATCACTTTCGCTATCAGACACGAAAAACCTGATAACAGTAATTCGCAACAGTACGAATCCCAAAGTGAAAGATCTGTTTGGAAAATGGCAGGAATTAAGAACGCTGCTTGCAAAACAATATTCATTGCCTTTGGCCAACAGAATGAAAGGAATTAACAATGTACAGGCACAGGCCGATGAAATAGAAAAACAACTCAACGATCTTTCTTCGGAGTTCCGCGGCCAGCAACAATCATTTAAAATAAAAACAGCTGATATCCGGAAGAATTTACGGGATGATGAAGTGGCCATAGAGTTTGTAAACTTTAAGTTGCTGACCACTCACCAGGAAGATACCATTTTATATGCCGCTTATATCCTGAACAAGAAAGACTCCGTGCCTACTTTTGTTCCACTTTGCCGGGAAGACCAGTTAGGAAAATATTTTGGATCGATAACAGGTACTGCAGGAATCACATCCATTTACAGAAGCGACGTAACAGATGAGGATACCAGCTCCGCGATTTCCGGCGACAGTCTTTTTGCTCTTGTGTGGAAGCCATTGCAGCCCTACTTAAAAGGAATTAAAAAGATAAATTATTCTCCGGCGGGATTGCTAAACCGCATTGCTTTCCATGCTTTACCTGCCGGGGACAACCGACTACTAATTGATGAGTATGAGCTGAACCGGTATACCAGTACCCGGCAACTTGCATTGTTGAACGAGCCATCAAAAACAAAAAGTACGTCCATTGTTCTTTTTGGCGATCCGGCATTCGCGATGGACAGCGCCTCAATGGTAAAAAATACAACTGCAAATGAAGAAGTTTCCAGCATCTATTCTGCACCAATTTCGCGAGGCGCCACGAGTGAACCCTGGACAAAACTTACGGGAACTGCAAAAGAAATAAGCGATATAGCTTCTTTGTTCTTATCCAACGGAATGAGCACATCGGCCTACACACAAGAAAAAGCTACCGAGGAAAAATTCAAATCACTCAGTGGAAATTCTCCAACTATAATGCATTTCGCCACTCACGGTTTCTTCCTGGCCGATCCGCAAAAAAAGAAGAACGATGGTTTTACCATTGACAATCGAAATGCCTTTACTATTGCCGAAGATCCCATGTTA
Source organism: Bacteroidota bacterium (assembly GCA_005883765.1). Classification (GTDB taxonomy): domain Bacteria; phylum Bacteroidota; class Bacteroidia; order Chitinophagales; family Chitinophagaceae; genus VBAU01. The sequence goes on along the minus strand of VBAQ01000336.1, from coordinate 651 downwards.
AGAAGCGGAATCGTATTGGCGGGTGCTAACAGAGTGTGGACTGGCAAGCCTCCGATTGAAAAAAGAGAAGACGGAATTGTGACGGCCTATGAAATATCACAACTCGATCTCGGAAATACGGACCTTGTTGTGCTAAGTGCCTGTGAAACGGCCCTCGGAGATATAAAAGGAACGGAAGGCGTATTTGGATTGCAAAGAGCTTTCAAATTAGCCGGTGTAAAAAATATGCTGCTTAGTTTATGGAAAGTTCCCGACGCAGAAACCGCAGAATTGATGAAAACGTTTTATGGATACTATCTCAAGGGCGAGACACCGCGAGAAGCGTTGAAAAACGCACAAAAGGATATGCGAAAAAAATACTCTCCCTATTATTGGGCTGCATTCATTGTAATCGAGTAAACGGATTCCTCCTACGCCGAAATGACAACCCATGAGCGCTGCGTCCTTCGGTTGGTCTCAACCTCCCTATGAAATAATCATGGCCGCTGAAAATTTAGGTTCTATACTACGGAATACTGCAGTGATGATCATCGCCAAGGCAAGCGAACGTTATAAAGTATTTACTTCGTTCGATGAGCAAAAGAATGCGATGGTTGTGTTTGAGTTAAAGAAATGAGTGACATCTCCCCAGCTGTTTTATTGTTCTACAGA
>VBAQ01000335.1:2691-3127 GCA_005883765.1 Bacteroidota bacterium | reverse complement strand
GCAATTACATACAATCATTTAAACCTTCCAAATGTGGTCACGGTGACAGGAAAGGGAACTATTACGTACACCTATGATGTCGTGGGAACAAAACTAAAGAAGACAACTGTGGAAGGGCCAAAAACAACAACAACGCTCTACATCAATAATTTTATTTACCAGAACGACACGCTTCAATTCATCAACCACGAGGAAGGCAGAACAAGATGGGCCTTCCATAAATATTTGAATGGAAGTACCGAATACAAATTCGATTACGACTATTTCTTGAAAGATCATCTGGGAAATGTAAGAATGGTATTGACGCAACAGAAAGATACCGCCCAATACATGGCAACCATGGAGGCTGCCTACAGGAACACAGAAAACCAGCTATTCTATAACATTCCTCAATCCAATTATTCAAGGGCTCTTGTCAGTGGTTATCCAACTGATA
>VBAQ01000335.1:0-2560 GCA_005883765.1 Bacteroidota bacterium | reverse complement strand
CAGGCGCCGGAACTAATTCTTCCGTAAATGACGTACTGAATTCGTTTGCGAACGGAGTAGTGAGCGTTGCCGCCGGAGCAAAAGGAAGTCTGAGTGATTTGAATAACACCACAACAAGCCCGCTTTACAGTGCAATTAACAGTTTTGCAACTGCCAACAACCCCACCATTGCAAACAAACCAAGAGCATACTTGAACTGGATATTATTAGATGATCAGTTGCAATATGTAAGTAGTTACCCTCAAAGTGGTGCTGTTGCTGTGGGAAATACTGCTACATGAACGTTAAATTTCTTAGGATATACCGGTATCCCTATTACCAAGAATGGTTATTTGTATATTTATGTAAACAATGAGACGCAGAATTGGGATGTGTTCTTTGACAATTTGACCATTCAACATCGGAGGGGATCAATTCTGGAAGAGACGCATTACAGTCCTTTCGGAGGCACGATGGCTGGTATATCATCGAAGGCTCTAAACTTTGGCACACCCGACAATAAAGCAAAGTTTAATGGTAAAGAAGAGCAGCGCAAGGAGTTTTCAGATGGTACCGGGTTAGAATGGGTTGATTTTGGAGCAAGGATGTATGATCCACAAATCGGCCGCTTTCATACAATAGATCCAATGGCCGAAAAAATGCGAAGGTGGTCTCCGTATGCTTTTGCTTTTGATAATCCGCTTCGTTTTATTGACCCTGATGGAATGACACCCGATGATCCTAATGATGATGATCGGCGTAAAAAATATGGACAAAAGTTTGACAAGAAAATTGGAAGTGTTTTAAATAACATGAGAAAAAATGGATCAGACAAAGCTGAAATAAATGCCAAAGCTCATGCGTTAAGTGATAAGTATCAAAATAAGAATTGGTTCAGGTATTTTGGTAAGGAAAATTCAAAGCTCTCAGGTGGCCCTGGAAGAATGAATGAATTTGGAAAGGAGAAAGGTAATATATCAAGTGCGACGGGATTGAGGATAAATGAACGCATAGAGGTTGTGCCATTTCAAACGGAAACTTCGAAAAAGGAGTTTGCTACTCGTGACGGTTCCGCTAATCAAATGCCTAACAACACTGAAATTAAGACCGGTTTAAGTGTCAGCAAAGGAGGAGCCGTTAGTGCAGAGTTCACTCCATTCCACCAACCAGATGCATTGCAAGTAATAGGTACTGATGCTGGAGGCAATAGTTCCGTGGTTCTATCTTCCAATGGGGAAGTGAGCTTTGATGACGATCCGAATACGCCGACTAATGAAGAGGCGACCGGCCATGTCTCATTAGGCCCTGCTAATGCCGCGGCACCAATGCAAATATCATTCAAGGTTTCTAATACACAAGAAAAGGCAGGTATGCCAGATAAATGGAAATTAACTGTCACTGTGACAAATCCTGTATTTACAGTTGATCCGTATAAAGCAGTTAAATCAAACTTATCATACTAATCGTAATTAAATGAAAACTTTCGTGTTCTTATTAAACTTGATTGCTTGTACGATGTTTTGTTATTCTCAAACGGATACTATCTATAACCAAATTGATGAGCAGGGATTAAAGCAAGGTTGTTGGAAAAGGAGTATGAATGAGGATGGCAAAACTTATTTGTACGCTATAGAAAGGTATAAAGATGGCTTAAAGGACGGGTTGAGTGTATACTTTTATCCGAATGGAAAAACACAATCAGAAAGTTATTTCGAAAATGATGCATTGAACGGCTTAACTAGAGTATATAGACCATACGGTGTTATTCAGTATGAGGAAAACTTCAAAAATGGTAAATCTCATGGATTTAAGAAGTACTACAACAGTAAAGGTGAGCTATCTGAAGAGCAAGAATATAGCGATGGGACTCAAACAGGTTTTTATCACCTGTATTCAAAAAGTAAACGAATTGTAGTAGAAAGTTTTTACATAAATGGTGTAGAGAATGGAACTCGTAAAGTATACAGCGACGATAATAGGCACGAAATTGTTCGAGAGTTCGATTTTAAAAACGATATTAAGATAGCTGCCCGATATTACAAACGTGGGAGAATTATCAAAGAAGAAAAGTACAATTATGATGAAAAACTGAAAAAGAACGAAGAATTAAAAAAGAAAAATCAAACAATTGATGGATGATTAGACTTCCTTTCCTCCCCCCCGCTGTCCTGAGTGTTCTCAAAACAAAAAAATCTTCGAGCGCTATCCGGAGTCTTTGACTCCGGATCAAACCCGAAGGGTTTGTCCAATTTAATAATAAACTTGTATCTCACGTCAACTTCGGTATAGCCCGACCGTAGGGGGGTCTCTGAAGATGCTATCCGAAAAAAACAGTTCATTTCTGTTTTTGTACCAACTGCAGTCATAGGCTTCATTCTATTTTTAATAAAAAAATGAGTGAGGATGGATACAAGATCAGAAACAAAGCGGAAATCCATTTTGTCAGTTTTGCCGTAATCGAATGGGTTGACGTCTTTACTCGGAAAGAGTACAGAGACATATTGATTGACAGTCTGAAGTTTTGCCAGGAGCACAAAGGTTTAGGTCTGCATGGCTGGTGCATTATGAGTAGTCACGTGCA